>JBCCSR010000236.1:0-7189 GCA_039199865.1 Bacteroidota bacterium | reverse complement strand
TTTGACCAGGCGGTATTATTCAGAAAAGCAGTTGCGTATTGATCCACAGGATAGAAATATCCGTTTGAAATTTGGTTTGTTGGACTATGAAACGAAGCATATCACCTATGCCTACAAAATTGAAGGAGCGGACGAACATTGGCAGTATACACAAGATCCAGTCATTCATCTGGATCGTTTGTTTTATGGAAGCTATACCATACGCCTTCGAACGGAGGATGCTAGTCAGGAACTAAAAATTCCGTTGAAGGTTATCGCTCCCTTTTATCTGCAAAGTTGGTTTCTTGTCAGTTCCATCCTTCTGTTCATTTTATTGGTCTTTAGGCTGATTCGGTGGCGTACCAGAGCTTCGCATCAACGCCAAAAAGTATTGGAGCAAGCGGTGCTGGAAAGTACGACTGAGCTTCGTGAAAAAACACAACAATTAGAAGTACAAGCAGAAGATTTAAAGGCCCTGGATCAATTGAAATCTCGATTTTTTGCCAATATATCCCATGAGCTAAGAACGCCACTGACCTTGATTTTGGGGCCACTTTCGCAACTGAAAAAAGAAGCAGATCTAAAAGCGACCGTCAAACGTAAGTTGGGTACGATCGAGCGAAATGGGACCAAACTTTTGAAATTAGTAGAAGAGATACTGGACTTATCCAAAATGGACGCCAATAAACTGGAATTACACGAACAGGCTACTCCCTTGAAAGCCTTTACGGCAAGAATCTTCAGCACCTTTGAGTCACAAGCCGATTTTAAAAAAATCAATTATCAGCTTGAGCTGGACGTAGCGGATGATTTGCAGGTTTTATTAGATCGGGATAAGGTAGAAAAGATTCTAAATAATTTGATTGCCAATGCTTTAAAATTTACCGCTGCTGGAGGAACGATCAAAGTCCAATTAAAATATGTAGAAAATTTGATCCAGTTTGGAGTAGCGGATACTGGACGGGGGATATCCCCAGAGGAGCAAGCGCATGTATTTGATCGCTTCTACCAGAGCAAGGAGCAAACGAGTCAGGGAGGTGGAACCGGCATCGGACTGGCCTTTTGCAAAGAGTTAGCCGAATTGATGAATGGCCAGATTGGACTAAAAAGTGAGTTGGAGAAGGGGAGTACTTTTAGTCTGGAATTATTGGCGAAGCCTCTTAGAATCCCTGCTCACATTAAATTGGCAGTAGAAATCCCTCCACAACAAATCCTAGCACATGAAGAGATGATCCTGCTGTCGGGAAATAATACATCAGCTACCATTCTATTGGTGGAAGACAATCGGGATATGCAAATTTATGTGCAGGAATTATTGGAGGGGCACTATCAAATCATTACTTGTAATGATGGCCAAATGGCTTACGATTATTTACTGGATGAAAATAACGCCCTACCCGATCTGATGGTTTCAGATGTGATGATGCCACAGATGGATGGCTTTACCTTACTGGATCACTGCAAAAGCCTGGACCGATTGCGGAATATGCCCGTCATTATGTTGACCGCTCGATCTGCGACATCAGATAAACTGAATGCGCTGACTTTAGGGGTAGATGACTATCTGACCAAGCCTTTCGTGGTAGAAGAACTATTGGTGCGGATTAAAAATCTACTCCATCATGCTCAAGTGAGAAAATCAGCTTATGAAGGATCAGTGACAGCCCTGGCAAATCCCCTTGAATTGGTAGCAAGTAAAGCACCTATTATTTCTGAATTAGATCAACAATGGATCAAGAAAATTGAAGCAATGCTTCAGGAAAATGTGGAGGATTCGAATTTTGATGTGGATGCCTTTGCCGATGTCGTACAAATTGGGCGAAGAAGTTTGTATCGTCGACTCAAACAGCTCACTGGATTAACCCCTGCCCAATATATCAAAGAAGTCCGTTTGCAACTGGCTCGCAATCTGTTGGAGCGGGGCGTTTATAAAACCATGTCGGAAGTAGCTTATGCGGCAGGCTTTACGACACCAGACTACTTTTCTAAAATTTTTGAAAAGCGATTTGGACGGAAGGCGACCTCCTATTTTTAAGGCTTTAAAAAACTAAAGAAAAAGCCCCCATTTTGGGAGCTTTTCAGTCTCGTTCCTCGAAATAAAACAAAAGCGTGTACGTGTACAAACGCTAAAGGCGCGAACGACTCAATTGTTGTCTATTTTGACAATTGGCTTGGTGATATTTGTTTTGCCATTGGTAAGTCGTACAAAGTAGGGGCCAGCTGGTGCTGCTCCTAAGGCATCAATGACCAAGGTTTGACCCACAGTAATGTTCGCCTCTTGTTCATAAACCAATTGTCCACTAGCGGCTAAAATGCTCAAGTGAACTGGTCCTTCGAATTCATCTCCAAATTGGATGTTGAATTGATCCTGGACCGGAATGGGAAATAGCCGGAGTGCTTCGAATGGCTTGGTGGTTAATCGAGTCTCATCCCTCTTTCCATCGGCTTGAGTAGTATCAGTATTTCTATGACTAGCTTGGTGGTGATTGCTTGTTGTTCCTCGTGCAGAAGAAGTTAGAATCTCATCTACATCTTCCACCCCAAAAACGCCAAAACTACTCAATGTACTCCTGCTTTGGGTCCAGAAAATGTCATTGCCAGTAGCTCCTGCATAGCCTGTTGAATCGCGATGCCAGTAGCTACCTGCCCAGCGAGCGATGCCAGATTGAGAACGGTTAAAACCACTCAATTCATCCGAAGCATCCCATTGGACCCACAAAGTAACGTCTGATTCACCCGCATTAGATTCAGTGATGATCCAGCTCCGATCCACTACATTTTGCGTTTTTGCCGTACCACTGGTTCCACTCTCCAGGAGTTGGTCTTCTACGCGAACCTGAAAGTGGTCAATTGTTCCTGCATTGCTAAGCGTTGCCGGATTGTAGCAGCTATTGCCTACCGGAAAAACGACATTAGAACTCGCCACTTCCTGCTGTAGATGCCCAGTTGAATTGCTGATGATATAATTGCTGGTATCATAGTTCAGGATACTAGCCCCACTATTGATCACCAGGTTATGGCTACTTAGTTCGACGCTGCCATTGTGGTTCAAATCGAGGGAAGATCCAATATTTAGGTGGCTACGTAATACCAGCAAATGAGCATTGTTGATGCCTAAATGATCAACGGTCAGGTTGGAGGCACTGGCAATGGTTTGATTGCTAGGTCCATCCAACCAGACCCATCCATTGCCACTATAGTTGGTATCGCTTCCATTTTGCGTCCAATCCAGATCAAGATGAATAGTCCCCTGGTTGTCGATGGTACCATTGTTTTGATTGATCAATTCACCCGCCTTGATGGTCACTTCGGTGTCAGTACTGATTAGAATGTTCGCTCCATGATTGACCCATCCTTGCCCAATTAGCGTTAGGGGCAAGCAATAAGCTAGGATGAAAGTTGTTTTTTTGATATAATTCATAACGGTTATTTTGAAGAACTTAATGATGGGTTGGTTGAAGGCGCTTTTTGTTGGAGTAAGGCTTCCAATTTGGCCAAACGACTTTCTGTACTGGCCTTGTAGTTAGACAAAGTTTCTTTTGAAGTGGCCAAGGCTGCTTCGAGTGCTTGGATTTTTGCCGCTTGTGCTTCAATCAATTTTTGCTGAGCTTGGGTAGCCGACACATTTAACATGGCGACTGCATCATAGTCAACGGTGTGGAAATCATTGACCTGGCGACCGTAAACCAACAATGCTTCTTCTTGATCAAAGGCGACTTTGAAAGCATGGTCTTTGACGTCCAATACTTCAAATTCTGCTGAACCGGTATCGTATACCAAGCGAACGAATTCTCCCACTTTTAGCTTGTGATTGTCGAGGCTGATCCAGCCCTCTTTCGCCCTTGCATATTGCATGATATCCGGTACGACTTGGGTGAGTTGATCTACGACTGCTTGAGGATAAACTTTCTTTAGTTCCTGGGCAATGACTTTTTTCTCTTGCTTATCGCCTTTGGCTACTTTATCCACAAATTCATAATCGGTAATTGCAATGCCCATTAAAGTATTCAAATCCTCATTATTGTCCGTTCTCGACAAGTTGGTTTTAATTCTTCTATCAGAATGGGCAACAATTTGGGAGCCTACAATTCTGTGCTCGGCATATATGGAAGCATTCATCGTCCCTGAATTAGGGTTAGAGGTATTCCCATTGCTATTTAACTTACCATAGTCTGTTAACGAAAGGAGTTCAAAACCGCTTACTTCCAAATGTCCGTTGGTCGCATCGGTACCAATCCCAACGCTTCCATTGCTGGCGATTGTCATACGGTCTACACCATCGTCATTAAAAGTAATGCCTTTGTTGATGTTTTGGTAGATATACCAGTCATTGTTACTATCATTGGTGAGTTTTAGGCCATTATTTGTACCACCGATTTGGCCTCCACTGGAGATCGTAAACTTAGATTCAGGATTATTGGTTCCTATCCCTACATTTCCGGCACTGTTTACATATAAGCCTTCATCATCGCCATCATTGCTGATCCAATGATCATTAATTTTGATATTTTCATTCATTGATAGCTTTCCATTTAGATCCATATCACCATTTTTATAGACAATGAGCGCGTCTGAGCGATCTATAAAGGAAGTACCGTTGCCGATTGTAAATAGCCTATCAGAAGTGTTCCAGGAAGTAGTGGAATTTGCAGAATAGGTTGTGTTGTGACTACCGAGGACTGTTTCTCGAAAAGAAGAAGCGTTTACTCCTGCGCCCATAGCAGTAGAGTAACTACCTGATGCGGAACTCCAAGAACCCAGTGCAGTAGAATAGTTACCCGATGCACCAGTATAGAATCCCATAGCAATAGAGTAATCTCCCATATTACTTTCATCCCAGATACCATGATCTACCGCACCGGCTCGAAAGGCTCCTTTTGATTTATCAAAAAAGAAACGATGATCATGGTCTGGGTTTCCATCGTCATCGAGTTGGGTTGAACCAAAGACAAAATCATGACTGGTCTCATCTACTACACTTGTATTGGGTAGGACAACGTTAGCAACAACTTCAAAAGAGGAATTAACCGAAGGGACCAATGTGCTCAAATCCACCGTGTTCCCATCACTGATGCTTAAGTCATTGCCCGTAAGCGATAGGGTTTGACCCTCTTCGGGAGTTGTCCAATTCGTCTCACCTGCTCCATTGGTGGTCAATACTTGACCTACTGTACCATCTGTTGTAGGGAGGTCATAGGCATCATTGATATTCATTGTCCCATCTTTGTAAATGCTTAGAGCATTAGATGGGGTACTTGCGGTACCATTTCCAATGACCAGCAAACGATCTCGATCATCCCAGCTATTAATACCATACGTCAAAGGTTTGGTATTGTATCGTCCAAATGCGGTTTCTAGGTAAGCAAAGGCTATGGTTCCATAACCAAAGGCAGTGGCATGGCTCCCTGATGCATTTGTCGATTCGCCCCATGCTGCGGAATAATCTCCAATAGCAAAATTGTTTTTTCCAAAGGCTAAAGAATAATCTCCAACAATTGGATCATCCCAAAAATTTAGGGTTACCTGATTAGATGTAATTGGATCTACTATATTAAAATCTTCTGCCATTCCTGCCCTAAATGCCCCTCTTGACTTATCAAAAAAGAAACGATGATTATAAGCTGTGTTGCCGTTTCCATCTAGATGAGTAGATCCAAAGACAAAGTCATCTGTAGCCAAGTCAATTTGGTTGCTATCTGGAATTACTGTGTTATTAGAAACAGAGAGAATTCCAGCCCCTCCGGAGGAGGAGCTTGTGGTCCAATTGGTCTCACCTGCCCCATTGGTGGTCAATACTTGGCCTGTTGTGCCATCCGTTGTAGGTAAGTTATAAGCATCATTGATATTCATCGTCCCATCTTTATAAATGCTTAGGGCATTAGATGGAGTACTTGCGGTACCATTTCCAATCACCAGCAAACGATCTCGATCATCCCAGGTATCGGTTCCATAGGGGGTATAGTCGGTATTGTGTTGTCCTAATGCGGTTTCTAAATAAGCGGGGGCAATGGTTGAATAACCAAATGCAGTGGCATGATTTCCTGATGCATTGGTCAATTCGCCCCAGGCTGAAGCATAGTCTCCCCCAGCAAGATTGTTTTTCCCAAAAGCGACGGAATAATCACCAATATTGATATCATTCCAGTAGTTGGAGAGAAAACTAATAGGTCCTGAAGATGCATAGTTTTCCGCCATCCCTGCTCTAAAGGCCCCTCTTGATTTATCAAAAAAGAAACGATGATGATAATCAGGGTTATAATCCCCATCCAAATGAGTAGATCCAAAAATAAAGTCATCTGTAGCCAAATCGATTTGGTTGCTATCTGGTAGCACCAAATTATTGGAGACAGCAAAAGCGCCACTGGGATTGTTCACTGAAATTAGACTGTTAGGGTCTTTCCAAATTGCTGTTCCATTAGCATCAGAGCTCAATACATAACCATCTTGTTGGCTGCCATTCTCGAGTCTGAAGGAGCCATCAATATGTAAAGACGCATCGGGAGTCGTCGTTCCAATGCCCAAATATCCATTGGAATGGATACGGATGTTTTCATTGCCCGTACTATTGAGAAAGCGAATAATATCATCTCCTGACTTATCCACATCCGGTTGGAAATCTAAGATTCCCCAGTGCTGAATCTCCCCTCCATCCATACGAATATTACCCCCTTTGATGTGTAGTTTTTCTGTAGGATTATGATTTCCAATTCCTATTTTACCCCCATCATCAATAGTGAGGGCATCTTTTGCATCTACTCTAAAATTGAAAGCATTGTTCGTGTAAAAGGTAAATGGATTATTGCCATTAGAATTATCGGGTTGCAAAAGCTGTAGGTGGCGATCCGTTTCCGTCGTGAAACGGGCAATCACTGCTTCTGGTGTGGGATTGTCGGTTTTTACCTGCAATGGAGCATCTGGATTGTTCGTGCCAATTCCTAAATTGCCCTCATGGTCTAAAACCATAAGCTGGTCCTCGATATTAGAATCAGCATCTTTCCAATACCATTGAAATGATCTTTTAGCAGCCCTTGTATCTATTCTGAACCAGGCACTACTTGGATTTGTACCTAATTCGGTAATCCCTCGGTTAGTGTTCAAACCAATATTGAATATCCCTTCACCATTAGCGGTAGCGTTTTGACTTTCCAGTTCAATTCCAGCTCGTGCATCTTGATTGGTAATGGCGATGGCTGTATGAGCGGTTGAAGCA
>JBCCSR010000235.1:0-7189 GCA_039199865.1 Bacteroidota bacterium | reverse complement strand
TTTAACGGCTAGACAATTCCCAACGAGCGAACACTTGGAATATAGCTGGATTTATCCTAAATTATAAGTTCTTCATTGCCAAGAAGCTAATAATTGAATTTTTTTAATATTTTTTTTCGAAAAAGTAACTAAAAAGTCATTTTTGGCGTTATAATTGAAGGATTTTTTAATACATAAACACCTTCTCGTTAATTTTTTACACCGAAAATCACTTAGATATTTATGGCAAAGATTTTAGTCGTTGACGATGAAACCAGTATCCGCAAAACTTTAAGAGAGATCCTGGAATTCGAAAAGTATGAGGTCGATGAAGCAGTCGACGGTCTAGACTGTATGGTCAAATTGAAAAAGTCACAATACGATGTCATTATTATGGACATCAAAATGCCCAAGATGGATGGGATGGAGGCTTTGGAAAGAGTCAATTTGTTGGCCAGTGATACGCCCGTAATTATGATTTCAGGGCACGCCAATATTGATACGGCCGTAGATGCCGTCAAGCGAGGAGCCTTTGATTTTATTTCCAAACCACCAGATTTGAATCGGATGTTGATTACCGTCCGGAATGCGATGGACAAATCAAGTCTGATTACCGAGACCAAAGTCCTCAAGCGCAAGGTGTCCAAATCTAAGACCCAGGAAATGATTGGCGATTCTCCAGCAATCGGTCGGATCAAGGAAATCATCGATCAGGTTGCTCCTACGGAGGCCAGAGTCTTAGTCACGGGATCCAATGGAACCGGTAAAGAATTGGTTGCTCGTTGGTTACACGCCAAGAGTCCCAGAGCCAAGAATCCAATCGTGGAAGTCAACTGTGCTGCCATTCCCTCGGAGCTCATTGAAAGTGAATTGTTTGGACACGAAAAAGGATCGTTTACTTCTGCACACAAGCAGCGGATCGGTAAGTTTGAGTTGGCCAATACAGGAACTATTTTTCTCGATGAGATTGGAGATATGAGTTTGAGTGCTCAGGCAAAAGTACTGAGGGCCTTACAAGAAAATCGGATTACCAGAGTTGGAGGGGATAAGGAAATCAAGGTAGATGTACGGGTAATTGCGGCCACCAATAAAGACTTGCGGGAGGAGATTGCCAAGAAACGTTTTCGGGAAGATTTGTATCATCGTTTGGCAGTGATCATTATTGAAGTGCCGCCTTTGAATGATCGCCGAGATGATATCCCTCAGTTGGTGGAATATTTCCTCAAGGTCATCAGCAACGAAACGGGAATGCAACCGAAAAAGGTCACCAAAGATGCGATGCTCGCCCTGACCAATGTCAATTGGACGGGAAACATCCGTGAGCTGAGAAACGTAGTAGAGCGATTGGTGATTTTGAGCAAAGACAAAATTACGGAAGAAGACGTCCTGCGTTATGTCATTCCCAATAGCGCCAAGGAAGTCAATGAATTTAAAAAGATATTTGATCGATTTAAGAACTTGGAAGAAGTACACAAATATATTGAGGAAGAGTACAGCAATTATAAAACTTCCTAGGCACCAGCCATCTAGTTCAAGAGCTTCGCTGAGCATCTCCTAGAATTTGAGCCTGCGATTTCCAATAGTGCCAAAATAGGTGTATTTTTACTACAAATAATTACCATTTCAATGAGCCTGTCAACTTAACTGACGGGCTTTTTGACGCATAAAAACCGACAAAGTTTATGGAAGACAAAAAACAAACCGATTCGGGACTGCCCATGAAACAGTGGACGAAACGTAAAGGAGAAAACTCTTGGACCATGTTCAAAGTAATTTCTGAATTCGTTGATAGTTTTGAAGTGATGAACAATATTGGTCCTTGCATTTCCATTTTTGGCTCTGCACGAACCAAACCCGATCAAAAGTATTACAAACTGGCTATCTCTATCGCCAAACGATTGACCGACGAAGGGTTCGGGGTGATCACGGGAGGTGGTCCTGGAATTATGGAAGCGGGCAATAAAGGGGCGTCTATGAATGGTGGCCTTTCCGTTGGACTCAATATTGACTTACCCTTCGAGCAAAGCAATAATAGATACATCGATCCGGAACTCAATCTCAATCACCGTTATTTCTTTGTACGCAAAGTGATGTTTGTTAAATACGCACAAGCCTTTGTCGTTTTACCCGGTGGTTTTGGTACTATGGACGAACTTTTTGAGGTACTGACCCTCATCCAAACCAAAAAAATTACGCCCGTTCCCATTATCCTGGTCGGAACAGATTTCTGGGAAGGCTTGAAAGATTGGATTGAAAAAACCATGTTAGCACAATTCAATAACATTAGCCCCGATGACATGGACTTGATTCCCATTACGGATGATCCGGAGGAAGTCCTGCGCATCATCAATGACTTTTACGTACAAAAGGCCGATGGTTTGAGCCCGAACTACGAATTGTAAAAGGTCTTGCCATCAGCAGGTACTGCGTTTGAGCAATTGATATTCTCCCTGCTTTTTAAAATCCCGCATGGACATGCCCGTGTATTTCTTAAACGTTTTGGAGAGGTGGCTCACATCGGTAAAACTTAGCTCATGGGCAATTTCCGTGAGGGTATAATTCGAATGGAGTAAGCGAATCTCCACTAGTTTCAATTTGGCTTTAATAATGTATTCCCGTAAGGGCATGTTGACCTTTTTTCGGAAAAACTCACTGAGATAGGTCGGCGAAAGCAAGAAAGTTTTGGCCAGCTGATCTACTTTCAGTAAATGGGGTTCGCTGATGTGTTCGTTTATATAGCTGAGTAACTTGGTAATGCGTTCGTCGTGATTGTTGCTCATCTCTACTTCGTAAAAAGAGCTCTGTTTGATATTGCGCAATAGAATTTCCAAAATACTGGTCATAAAACTTTTGATCAGCGCAGTCGAATGGCTGGCAAAGTTGCGGTTCTCTTTTAAAATCAAATCGATTAAAGTATTGATGTGTTGGCGATCCAATTCGTTGTGGATGATGTCTCCGGGCAATTGATTGTAATGGCATAAAATGTAAGCAGCTTCTTTAAACCATTCGTCTTGTCGAGGGCTATTCGAAACAATAGGTTGAAAGAAATTAGAGGTGAATTTTAAGAAGACGAAGCGGGAAGCCTCGTCGATTTGAAAAGAATGACACTTGAGAGGAGGCAGAAAAAATAAGCTGCCAGGCTCATAGGGATACTCATTGTAATTGATGCATTGCGTTCCTTTTCCCTCTTTAATCAATACCAATTCAAAGAAGTTGTTCTTAACGGGGCGTTGCTTCCAGGAACTCAACTCGAGTTCCTGTACTTCGAAAGGTCTATTGGCTTCTAAAATTTGCATAGCGAATCAATTTTTACCAAAATTAGATAAAAAATGATCGCATTTCCTAGCCCCCGTGGTCTTAAACCTTTCTTTATACCATATTATCCTCTTTTTATACCTGAAAGTTAGAACAAAGTCCTTCATCTTTGTATTGTACTTGTTGCACCAAAAAACAGTTTAATGAAACGATTCTTCTTTTTCACCTTGACCTTTTTGTTCATTGCTCAATTCGTTATCGCCCAAAATTCCCAAGCACTTGAGGTCGTGGCCGAGCTCAACTACCGTCCGGGAAATGTAGCAGTCAGCCAGGAGGGTAGGGTATTTACTACCATGCATCCTTTGGGAAAAGCAGATTTACAACTGATTGAAATCACTGGAAAAAATAGTTTTGAGGCCTTCCCAAATGATGGTTATCAAAAGGCGGGAGGCCCTCCTTCCGATAGTCAATTGGATACACCGCTGGGCATTAGAATCGACAAAAACAATGTCCTTTGGATCATTGACATGGGACAAAACTTGGGTAAAACTCGGCTTTTTGGATTTGATATTGCCACCAAAAAAGAAGTCTTTCGCTTTGAGTTTCCCGAGGAAATGGCTCCCAAAGGAAGTTTCATTCAGGATTTAGCCGTAGACGAAAAAAATGGTTGGGTTTATTTGGCAGATATCGCCAATCCCGGCATTCTCGCTTTGAACACCAAGACCAAAGAAGTCCGTCGCTTCGCCGATCAAACGGTACAAGCGGAGAAAATAGATATGGTGATCGATGGTCAATTGATCTACTTTGCAGGTGCCCCCGCTAGTGTAGCCGTCAATCCCATCACCTTGAGTACAGACCGGAACACCCTTTTTTATGGAGCGATGAACGGAACCACCTGGTATGAAATGCCAGCCGCATTATTTAGAACTGGAGCCAATGATTATACCATTTCGAAGGCCATCAAAATAGCGGGCCCCAAACCCGTCTCCGATGGAGCTTGTACCGATACGGCGGGCAACCATTACTTTACCAATATTCAACATCACGGAATTGATGTACTGACTTCCCAGGGAGAGTTAAAGCCGCTTTTTAGGAGCCCCAAAATGATGTGGTCAGATAATGCAGCTTTGGATGGTCGTGGCTACCTTTACGTTACGGTCAACCAATTGCACCAAGCACCTGCATTTACCGGAGGGGCAGATGAAGGCAAAGCACCTTATTATATTTATCGAGTAAAATTGGAAAACTAGATTTTCTTTTTTCCAGACAAATACCTAAAAAATGCCTATTGATAAAAGCCGTCGGCTATTGGGAAAACCTACCCATCGAGGAGGAAAGGTCTTTGCAAAATATCACCTTGGAAATGCCAGCGGCAAAAGGCAATTACCTACAAAAAATAGTCTCTAACTTGTTTGACCAATTTGGTGCCGTCGGGATCCATTTGTGTTTTCAATTGACAAAGTTGCTCTGCCCATTCTGAGGTACGTACTCTAAGTGGAGGATCTTGACTTTGGGCGACTTGCAAAATGACTTCTGCCACTTCTTTTCCCGTCTGATAGGTGGACACCTCGCTGTTCTTCGCCCGATTTTGGGCCGCTCCTAAATATTTTTGAAAGATAGGAGCGTAATCACCTGATGACAACTGGCCGGCCTGATCTACTGTTTTGGCTACTGCATTGTTCATGAATTCTGTGGCAATTCCACCGGGTTCGACAAGGGAAAAATGGACATTAAAGGGAACGGTTACATAAGCGGAAAGGGCCTCCGTAAATCCTTCTACCGCAAACTTGGCACCGCAATACAACTCATTGAAAGGTTGTCCAACCAAACCTCCCACGGAAGTTACATTGATGATGTGTCCTGATTTGGCGGCTCTCATGTGGGGCAATACGGCTTTGGTGGTTCGGATGACGCCAATATAGTTGACATCTGTTACCCAGTTGATTTGTTCTTCTGTACTTTGCTCTATGTTACGAGCAAAACCGGCCCCTGCATTATTGAGCAGAAGATCAATCTTTCCATCTTGGTCAATCACTCTTTTTACTGCCGCCTCGATTGAGGCCATATCGGTGACGTCTAGCTGAATAATTTCAATATCTAGTTGATCCGACGCTATTTTACTTTCCAGGGCGGTTGCTTTTGCCAGATTGCGCATACTAGCATATACTTTGAAGCCATTTTGAGCAAAGAGAACGGCACTTTCTAGCCCGACTCCCGTAGAGGTACCGGTGATTAAAATATTTTTTTTCATTGGTGGATGGTTTATGGCGTTTGTGTATTTAGATCATTTTGATTAATGCTCCTAATTTACGAAAAGGACTTGTCATTTATTGCAATCTAGTTTCTAAACCTCCAGGAAATTCCGAAGCGAAAACCAAAAAAGCGCTGTGGATAAAGCGCGGTGAGGTAGAAAAGATCGCCAATCGCTTGGTCCAAAACGTTTTCCCATTTTGCAAAAAAGCGGAAGCGTTCGACCTTGAAGTTGATGAACACATCGAGTGAGGGATAAGCGATCGCGGTCAGATCATTTTGCAAATAAAATTGCCCCGTGAGGGCCTGATAGCGGTTGGCTTGAAAAGAACCATTGAGTCGAAAATCTGCACCAAACCTGGCCAGAAAAACTTTTTTAAACAAAAAGCCTTCGTAGTAAAGGCTGTTGACCAAATAGTATTTTGGAAGGCGTAGCACTTGACTAGAGTTTTGTTGGAGAATAAAAGTATTTTCCAGGTGAAACCGCCAGACTTTAAAATTTTTCTTCAACATCAACTGGGCAATACTGATGGCTTCCCCCGTCTGCTGTGGCATGGCTGAGCTGTCAAAGTAAATGTAATTGTTGACCAAATGATACTGCCCTCGGATTTCCAACTTGAGGAGAGGCAATTGATAACTACCCGATACAGTAGTTTCGAAAGTTTTAGAAAAGTCATTGTCCCAAAAGGGAATGCCCGATATGAAAATGCGTTGTTGAACTAAGCTGGGAGCAAAACGCTGACTCATAATGCCCAGCCGCAATTTCCCCCCTTTTTTAAAGTCAAAATAAAAATCGCCACTTACCCGATAATCGCCACCATTATCCCAAAAACCCAGATGGGCGTAGGTGCGAGCACTCAATCGTTCGCTTGGTGAAAAATGCCAGCGCCCTGTTAGGAATAAATTGCTGACGGTACTATTCTCGGCCTCTTGGTCAATCAAATGTAGGGTATGACTCAAGCCCACCTCCAATAAATCCTGCTGTGATTTCTGCAGATCCGTTCGATTGCTTCTAGCCTTGAAGGTACTGAGTCGGAAATTATTTTCCAGTCTTTTGTGATTGATGAAATGGCGAAGTCCAATGCGGTGGACCGCAAAGTCGCCATAGAAACTGGTGTCAGGACTGGTATCAGAGAATCTGTAAATACTGCGTTTATACGAAATTTGATGTGCCAGCGTGACTGCTCTTTTGGGCGGTCCGATGGCTTGGGGGGGTAACTCCGTAGTATTGGGGGCACTTTGAGTATAAAACGGCGACTGTCCTGACTTTTGATTTTTTCCCGAAGTTTTGGCGCCTTTTTTGGGCGCTCCTTTTGGACTGGGCAATGAATCTGTGGTGAGGCTATCCAATTGCTCCGGTAGAATCAAGCTATCTTTTGGGCCCATCAGGCTATCTAGGGTTTGGAAAGAAGAATCAGCGATCAATTGCTGTTTGAGGCTATCCAGGTTTTTCAAAAATAGGCTGTCTTTTTGCAGCAAACTGTCTTGCTGAAGCAGGCTATCTGCTAGGGCATTTTGTAGACTGTCCAAAAAAGGAGGGAGTTGTTCTTGCTCTTCTTTTTTTCTTTTGGGCGGACGGGGAGGCCCACCAATGAATTTCAAATAGTGGGTATAACTGTATTCTTGATTGCTCAATTCCACGTTGGCAATGCCATTCTCCAGCAAAACGGGTACGGTAAAAGCTTGAGCGGTATTTTGATCGGTG
>JBCCSR010000234.1:0-7204 GCA_039199865.1 Bacteroidota bacterium | reverse complement strand
TGGTCCGCCGAGTTGACTTTTCGGAAAATCGAACACAATTGGATATTAGTCAAATGCCTAGGGGGCTTTACCTTCTGGAAGTCATTCAAGATCAAATCAGTCTAGGTACGCAAAAGTTAATCGTACACTAAACGCTTACCAACCCCCCATCTTCACCACCGGTTGACTGATGGGGGCTCGGTTTTTATACTCAACAGTGAGGAGATAATAGCCGTTGGCCAAGGGTCCCAAATCCATTTTTTCCTCACTAGCCCCTACCGGCATTTTTTGTACCTCCTTACCGTGAATGTCTCGCAAAACGAGTGAAGTGGCTTCTTCCAATTTCAAAATATTGATTTCGTCGGTAGCTGGATTGGGAAAAATAGAAAGGGAAGTTGATGTTAAATCCTCCGTACTCACTACCACTTCAGAAAACTGTAAATTATCGAGCAAGTTGACATCGTACTCAAAATACTCTGCCTCTTCAAAGGTTCCAGAAATATTGATGAATTCAAATTGAATGATTCCCTGAAAATCGAGTGGCAATTCCATTTGATGATGTACCAACTCCGCTTCGGTTTGACCATAAATGATCCGTTCATCTTGTTGCCCAGTGTTGGCATCGACGTAAGTAACTTTGGCCATGGTTGTGAAGTCGCTCAGTTCTGGCACCGAAGCACTCTCGGGATTTCGAAACTGCATCAAATCGAAGTCCATTACGTACTTTCCCTCAAAATGAGCACATATTTCAAAATGATTTCGGGCAAATGAGGTAAAGTTTTCCGCTCCATCCGGGCATAAGTTAGCGGAGAATTCAGGAAAAATACCCGCAGCGGCAAAATAGGATTCACCATTGTATTCCTTTACAGGCGTTCCCGTCAAGCGCAAATACGGATCTGCCAATACATTATTGAAAGAAAAATCCATGTGATAGGGAGCATCCAGGGTAGACTTGAGTTCATCGATATGAAGGTTTCGATCGTTATTGGTCAAATCATTATCAGGATCGTAATTCATTTGCAAATGCAAACTCCCAGACAGAGAATGAGGAATATCAATTGGAGCCTCAAGTTGATAGCGCGCTCTTGGATGTAAATCGTTGGGGATGGTAAAGCTCCCCTGCCATTCGAAGGGCTCGATCTCATGGACCAAATGCAAGTCAAATACTGCTCCGGCGGGTAGAATACCACAACTGTTGTTTTCAACTCGGCAGACTAGGTTGCGTAGTTCATCAAAACAATTGGCTTCACTAATGGAGGCAGAATACAATTCCAATTCATGGGATGCGTACAAAGCGTTGACGATCAACATGAAATCATCATTGTTGTCCAAGGCCTCTTCTCCATCAATAATCAGATCCGCATTGGAATTGACGGTGCCGTTTTCATGGACAAAGATATAATCTGCAATTTCAAATACGACCTTTTCACCGGGCATAATGGGTGAATTGAGTTGCTGTTCGTAATCTCCACCGTCCAATTCAAAACGGCCATTCATCCAAGGCAAATAGGCCATTCCTCCCAAATTGGAAATGGTAACCGAAAAGTCATAGTATTGATGGTTCAAGCAAGTATAATCCACAAAAGCACTAAATTCAATGGATAGATCAAGTAGTCCTCCGGGGGCAGTGTAAGGAAGCCCCACTTTTTTCCAAGCTTCAGTAATCGAAGCAATTTCAGGAGCACCCGAACCAAACAACTCCGTTGCCGCCAACTTAGAACTTTGGTACATGAAGGGATAGTCGGAATTGGCCGTTAGATAAGCCGTTTGCAACAGAAAGACCAATTCCATGGCCTTGTCCATTCCCAGTGGTTCGATATTGTAATTTTGTCCGGCCTCATTGGTACCGCTGCCCCCAGTTACCAAAGAATAAAACCAGTGATTTCCGACACTACTGTTGGTGTGAACGCCTGCTCCGTCAGTCCAAAGATGGCCTTTATAGAATTTGGGATGCTCAAAAATATTGGGATCTTCAAAAGAGCGAAAAGGAAGGGCATATTCCGTTTCCAAAAAAGAGTGCCCAATGGTCCAATCAAAATTATCGGGATCTACCCGGTGCTCCAGGGCTTTTCCAAAAATGTCGCTCAAACTTTCATTGATGGCTCCCGACTCCCCAGAATAGATCAGATCAGAAGTATGATCGGTCAAACCGTGGGTAAACTCGTGGGCAACGACTTCCAGGGTAGTCAAAGGACCATTATTGCAATTCCCATCTCCAAACAAAGCATAGGTTCCGTTCCAAAAGGCATTGACATATTGTCCTCCATGAACGATCGATAACAACGGCTCTCCCTCATTTCCCAGGCCTTCCCAATTGTGGGTTTCAAGCATGTAGTCATAAAACTGAGACGCACAAAAATGGGCATCCACAGCGACTTCATCCATTGCTGAATTGGTCAAATCCCAGTAGTTGTGATCATGCGTAACCACGTGATCTAAGTTTCGCATGTAGGTAAATATGCCTGCTCCCCGAGTGGGGTCGTGTAGATGAAACTGGTTGGGAGCAATGGAGTCTACCACGAAGGATTGTTCCCCATAATAACGACAAACGCCTTTGGCGGGTACTGCGTGTTCGAGAATCAAGGGAAATTGAGTAAGGATGGTTCCTCGCTGTGCATCAATAAAAAACTGTTTTCGATCAAAAGGCGCTACGCTAGTCAACTCCACTTTATAGGCCAGGACGCTCTGCTCGGAATGTTTGGGAAAAGCAGGATCAATAATGCAAAGCTCAACGGTGGGGGTAGCATCGGTAGTCAAAGAGGTTTGCTCTACTTCCCATGAATACTTCTGCGCCCCCATTTCCATTTGCGCCAAAGCCAAAGCCGCTTCGCGACTGAGTGCTGGCTGGGTCTCCAGATTTAAAAAAGGCAAGAAATAACCACTCGACCAAACGACTTGCTGCTCTGCCTCATGCAGAATGTAAATGGCTCCAAAAACTGGAATGGATTTATAATACTGCTGGAACTTATAGTGGTTGAAATCATTTCGCCCCTTAATCTTACGGTCCAGTTGGAAAGTAGAATGCGGGTCTATGCCCAATTGTGTCCCCACTTCTTCGAAGAACCGATCGACCTTCAAATCATGGTTTTGCCATTCTACAAAGGCGTTTTGCTCTTGCTGATGCGTTTTTGCCGTACTTTTGGTTTGAGCAGTTAGGGAAAAGGGGTAGCTATATAGGGATAGCAATACAATAAAGATCACTTGGTTCTTCATTTGCCGATATTTATAGGTCATTACGTAGATTGATGTAGCCAGTTGAATGTTGGCTTCAACAACTATACTATTATGCGAATCCTTATCAAATTAGGAATTTTTACGATCGAATCAAAGCAAATGAAGTGGAAAAAAGAGACTAATGAAGTGTAGTCGACATTCGATATTTGTTTATTGCTCCAAAGCAGTCAACATCAATTCATAGTCTGATTGAGAAGTAATAGGTAAGATCTTTCCCGGAGCAATTTTATCCATTTTACTCCACTCCCGAAGGCCCTCCTTCCCCTTTTGCATCAATAGCCGATTGAGCGCAAAGGAAGCGTGGTTGAGAAATTCGGGATGACTGGCAAACTGAATAAAAGCCAAGGGTTTCTTCAATTGACTAAAAGGACGCAAAGTATATTTGATTCCACTATCCAACGGACTTTGGATCAAAACCAAGCCCTTGCCCAAAGCCGCTTGGATTCTTCGACTTTTGATTACAGAAAAACGATCTTGAATTTTATCCGGTGGGAATTCACTGAGGAGCAAGCCTCCCTGATCTTCGATGGCCTGGGCAAGCTGAGCAGTAACTGGGGAAAGACTGCGCTGAAGATGTAGTCCCCCCCCAATGACGCCAACGGCAACAGACTGTAGGGATGGCACCTCCATTATGGCTTTATCAATACCATCGCTCAAGCCATTGCAGATGGCCATCTTTTTATAAAAAAAGTCGCCTACTCTACGAGCGATTTGCAAGCCCATCCCCGTTGTGTTACTAGTTCCCGTCAGCGTAATGGTATTTTGCAAAAGATCGATATTGCCACGGTAAAAGAGTAAGGGAGGAGGATCTGCTAGGGCCAATAAACATTGGGGATAATCATCATCAGCAATACTAATGATTTGAATTGAGGCCGCTTCACATTGTTTGATCAACTCATCTGCCGCTGGCCATTCGGCCTGTAAAGATTGTTTGTTTACCTTTCCACCAAAATTAGCCAACATGCTCGAATCTTCCCGATACTTGATGACAATGGGTCGATTTTTTTTCATGAAAGCCGCTCCAATCCCCCGAATCGAAGACAGGGCAATCACATTCCTCAAGTAGGACCGTTCATTTCTCATGCGTTATTGCTGTTTGTAGGCGCTGTTTTTAGGGAGCGTAAGATACAAATTTGCGCGAAGCTGCCCAATTGCTTTGAAATGAGGATAGAGTATTTTTGATCAAAAATTGAGGCCTTTTGCCAAAAAAATCAAATGTAATGGCGCCGAACAAACAAACGGATCATCCCCGTCAACAATAGCAAGTAATAAAGCAAACCAATCGACCAATTCAGCGCATAGGAGTTTTGCAATATGAGATCATTTAAGGCTTGGAAAGACCAATGTGTGGGAAGAATACCAAAGAGAAATTGGTAGGCAGGACTCAAAAAGAAAGCACCAATTGGAGCAATGACGGGGGTATTGAACACCTTTAGCCAAGTCATTCCTTCTACCTTGTTGCGCGCAATAAGTGCTACTCCCAAAGCAATAAATGGGGCTAGGAAGGCCGATAAAAAGGCAATCATCAGATTGCCCCAAATGGATAAAGCATAAAAGGGTTGGAACTGCAACATCAGCCAAGTAAAAAAAGTAGCGACGATAAATGGAATTGACAAGCGTCCAAGTAAATGTACCGTTTTTGAAACCGGTAAAATACCATATACTTTGGCGACTTGGGTATCTTTTTCGTCAATGAATATCATGGAATAAATGAAGCCAAACATGGTTGAAGTTTGTACGGTTGCCCCCATTAAAAAGTAAGCCATATAATCTTGAACCACTGGATAACGCTCACACAGGTAAGGGAAAAAACCATTGACCAAAGCAATGAATAAAAACGGAATAAAGAAGAACACCCGCAAAGCAGGCGCCCGAAATACCACTTTAAAGTCATTGATCAAAATCACCCACATCTCATCACATTTTTACCATTTTCGAATAGAAGGCTCGATAAGCCCAGGCATACAAAATGCCCAACCAAATCGACGTACTGAGATACGCCCACCATTTATTTTCCACCGCATCCTCCATCCCATACGCATCAACCATCAGATCCAAACTTCCTTGTATAGGCCAGAGCGCTAAAAGGGACCAGTCAGTCAATTGAAAATAATTCAGGAAAGGCAAACTCATCAACAACAATCCTGGAATGAGCTTAAGTGCATACATCAATATTTCGGTGGTCCCACTCATGGTGATCATGCCCGCCAAACCAAATAAGGAACAAGCAGCAAAAGCGGCAAAGGAAAACTGAAGCCAAGCAAAGGAGGTCCCCAGTGCAAAAATACACATACCCAAAGCACAAGCCCAACCAATCAAAGACAGCGGCAGCAAACGCGCCAACAAATAAATATGTCGATCGACGGGCGTGACCAGCCAAAGTGAAAAAACGCCTTCGTTTTTTTCCAACATCAGCGAAAGTCCAACAAAGGTCAAACCAATCAAAGCCGGATCATTGTAGATGAGGACCGTCAGTAATACGGATAAATCAGTCAAATCTTTTAAAAAAAAGAAGACTGCGCCGTAAAAGAGCGTCAAGATTAGCGAAATAGCAATCAGGTGATTGCGATGTAAGAGCTTAAATTGCCAAGCCATCTGTTGAAGAAGTTGCTTCATTGATGCAAGGCTTTTCCAGTAATCCGAATAAAGACTTCTTCGAGGCTAGCCTCCTTGGTATAAATTCTTTGCACCGCATCTGATTTGATGAATTGGAGAAATTCGTGATTGCTTCCCAAGGATTCCAACCCAAATTCTCGTTTGCCCTGATGCTTCACTTCCACCACTACCCTATTTTCACCGTATTGATGTTTCAAAACGGAAGGTGCCTCCGTCACTTCAATCCGACCATTGATGATGAAGGCGACTCGATCGCACAACTCATCAGCCGTTGCCATGTCGTGCGTCGTAATAAAAACGGTTTTGCCTTGAGCTTTAAGTCTATGAATGTGCTGCTTAATCTTGTGGGCATTGACGGGATCCAAACCAGAGGTAGGTTCATCAAAAAAATAGAGGTCAGGTTGATGCATGATGGCTCGAATAAAATTGAGGCGAACTTTCATTCCCTTTGAATACTCCTCCACTCTTTGGTCCATGGCCGCTTCCAAACCGACCATGGCAAATAATTTTTCAAAGGCAAGCAATCGATCTTTTGAATAGAAGGAAGCAAACAAAGCCAAGTTCTCCCGTCCAGTCAATTTGAGATAATGATTGGGAAATTCAAAACTCACTCCTATTTGCTCGTAGTAGGCTTTTCCCCAGCGATTTAGGGCTTTGCCTTTAATTTCAATCTCACCCTCATCAGCTGATAGAATTTTGTAGAGTAGCTTTTGCGTTGTGCTTTTGCCCGCTCCGGAAGGACCCAAAAATCCAAAGATCTCTCCTTGATCAATCGTAAAATCCAGTTGATGGAGGGTGGGCGATGAGGCGCTGGGATAGGTGTAAGAAAGTCGCTTAACTTGTATCATACTGAGGAAGATCGTCCTGCATCAAGCATTCAACCATTGGAACGGCTTCGGTTGACGATCGCTTATTTATTCGACGACTAAGAATACAAAATTGTTTTGATTTTCAATTATTTTAGGTGCAACAATTGTTCTTGATGTACCTGGTCATCAAAAACCAACTGAATCCAATAAAGTCCCTGGCTTGGAAAATGATCCGAGGACAATAGATACTGTTGATCTCCAAGATCAAAATACTTTTCTTCCTTCCACAGCAGCTGACCATCGAGCTGATAGACCGCAATTTTTACGATCTGAGCTTTTTGTTGTGTCCATTGAAGGCGACTATTAGAAGTAAAGGGATTGGGTGCAATGGTCCATTCGGCGCCCAGTTGATCTTTATTGGTTTTTTCTTCCTCCCACTCGATTGTTAATGACCGCAACTGTTGGTTGCCTAGCAAGACCATTGATTCAAGATCTTCATTGCCCAAACCAATGCTTTCCGAGAGTCGCCCCGACCGATTTGCTTTAAAGGTCAAGCGTAGTAGCTG
>JBCCSR010000233.1:0-7215 GCA_039199865.1 Bacteroidota bacterium | reverse complement strand
GATGTGAAAATAGAAGAAATCTCATTTAAACAATCTCATCAATCCACAACCATTGACACCACGAAAATCTACTCCATTTATATACTGGAAGGTCATCCAAAAATCAATGGACAAACTACCTCAAAAGATGGTTTTTTAATGCTCTCTGATACCAATCAGCTAACGATTGAAAGCGAAGGGTCAGGGAAAGTATTTTTGATTGAATCACCAGCAATACTTGAATATCCAACCTACCAACAACTCATGCAGCAGCAACTACGTCAGCAGTAATATAAGTGACTTTACTAAAAGTGGGAGAAAAAGTGCGTGCTGTAAATAGTACAGTTCAATTTTAACGTAAATAAAAAAGCGATCTATACAATGATGTAGATCGCTTTTTTACTTGTAGAATCCTGTAACGTTATTTCAGGACAAAACAAATAGACAATTTACCCTTCCTCCTCTGGCTTATTCAAGTTCATATTAAAACCAATTGGGTTGATACTGTTCGATTGTTTATCATCGTCATCATAGTCTTCCCAGTTGGTGACTTCTTTCATCAATTCCACCATATGGCGGATCATAAAGGGAGGCTTGATTTCTTCTGGTCGATAAATGGCAATGGTACGAGGAGGATGTGGTTGGCCATAGCCTTCAATGACGGGAAAATTGATCAAAACGATGATCTTACCGTTAAATAGTTGTTGATAAATCAAAGAGCCATTGTGCTTGATGAGATGTCGATTGACTTCCTTATTGATCTTTTCGTACAACCCACTTCTGGTCTCTCCCAAGTTGACGACGATGGCTTCTAAATTTTCGACATTGTCTTTGATTTCTACCTCAGCATTGAGTTTGCACGCTTCAATCATTTGGTGGAGTTGATCGAGAATGCTTTGTTTCAAACTGGCTTTCCAAGTTTCTCGGTAGGTCTTTGTGTTGCCTAAGATATCTTGGTACTGTTTGACTTTTCGTTTTAGGTTGCTGAGATCCTCCATAATGGTTTATTTTTGTATTGGATAGTAGTAAGATAGGTGACCTTGTAGTGCCACTTATTTACAAAGTTATAAAATACTAGCTTTTTTGATAATTTCTCTCCAAAAATCGCGATCCCCCGTCTGTTTGGTCTCCTTGAAAAGAGGAGTACTCCATTTTATTGGATGATTTGACTTTCTCTTCACTATACGGAAGGGGGCAAATGAAAGTTCAAAAGGGAAGCGGTTGGGAAAATGATTTAGCTACAGTATTTCAGGGTATTGGCTAGGGCAGAGGATAGATTTTGACCAAAACCAATCAAGCCTTCTCGATGGCCTGCCATGGCAAAAAATTGCTCGTGGTTTCGGACGCTTGTTTCGCGAAGCAATTGAAGGATGGCTTGAGCCATTTCTGGTGTTCCATAAGCTACTTCTGTAGGAGTAGTCGGGATTTGGTAACACCATTTTTGCCAGTATCCAAGATGGTGAACATGGAGGACTGCCGTTACCTCCGGACATTCGCGATAGATCATGGCGTGACTCATTGACTCCGATGAAGCCTTGATCGGTCCCCGACACCAGACTTGATTTTGCGCTACATTGACTTTCGTCACCAGGCTATAGTGGGTGGAATCTAGTTTTTTGTCATTCCCGGTTGCTGAACCACTGATGATAAACTGATCTCCTTTCCACCGTTGACTGATATTGCCATAGCCGATACCATCGGGATAAGCCCCTATTAATTGGAGGGCGTATAGTTGGTCGCGGGCTGCGTTGAGTTCGGCAATCAACGCATTAGGCATGGCGGTCGTTTTTTCCCAACAACAATTAAATTTGATATATCCTTCATCCATTTTAGTGGAGTCATATAGGTTAAATAGAACGATGCTCGGGGAACATCTGAGCAATAGCGGTTTCGTTAGCTGCGCAAAGGCCTCTTTCGGTGATGAGGCCACTAACCAAGTGAGCAGGGGTTACATCAAAACCATAATTGGCTGCTGGACTGCCCTCTGGACTAAGCCTCACTTTTTTGATTGCTGTTTCGTGCCATCCTTGAATATGGGTTACTTCTTCGCTGTTCCGCTGTTCAATGGGGATTTCCCGCAAACCGTCGCTGATGCTCCAGTCGAAACTGGAGGCGGGGAGGGCGACATAAAAAGGCACATGATTGTCTTTAGCGGCGAGGGCTTTGAGGTAGGTGCCAATTTTGTTGGCCACATCTCCGCTCCGCGTTGTCCGATCACTTCCTACCAGGACGAGATCCACCATTCCGTGTTGCATCAGGTGTCCTCCCGTATTGTCGGGAATGATAGTGTGGGGAATACCGTGTTGTTTCAATTCCCAGGCAGTGAGTCGAGCCCCCTGGTTTCGGGGTCTGGTTTCGTCTACCCAGATGTGCAAATCAATTCCCGCATCGTGAGCTGCATACATTGGAGCAGTAGCGGTTCCGTAGTCGACACAGGCCAACCATCCAGCATTGCAATGGGTAAGGATATGGACTGGAGCGCCTTGTTTTTGCTGACTAATGGCGCGAATAATGGGCAAGCCATGCAATCCAATCTGTCGACAGTTTTCAGCATCCTCCCGAGCGATAGCTTGTGCTTTTTTCAAACTAAATTGTATTCGTTCTTCCGAACCAACTTGGCCTTTGAGTCCTTCCATTTGCTGTGCGATGGCCCAAGAAAGATTGACTGCCGTAGGCCGAGTGGCAAGCAAATTTTGAGCAGCCTGATTCA
Organism: Bacteroidota bacterium; assembly: GCA_039199865.1. GTDB lineage: Bacteria > Bacteroidota > Bacteroidia > Chitinophagales > Saprospiraceae > JALZUU01. The sequence continues at coordinate 4,526 of JBCCSR010000233.1, read as the reverse complement.
GAAAAGACAGGGCATCCGAAGCATTTCTACTTTCCAAACAAGCTAGATACATTCCGTAGGCAGCTGTTGCTCCGATGAGGGGCGCACCGCGTACCTGCATCTCACGAATGGCTCTGGCCGCATCTTGGTGTGTTTTCAAGTCTTCAAAGACCAATTGATGGGGGAGGAATCGTTGATCGATGATTTGTACCAGTGTTGGATCTTTTGGATGAAGCCAGATCGATTGAAAATGTTGGTGATTGATTTTCATGATTAAGGGTAAAGTGAGGACTGAGAAATGGCAGCTTTTGATCCTGCTCATCGGTCAGTAACCAATGATTTTGTGTAGTGCCAAAATTAGTTTTTCAAAGTTAAAGCAAAGGCATAAAATTCTGAACCAAAAATTGAAAGAATACAGAAAAAAAACTATCATTGCTGTCATGAAGTTTTGGAATATGTTTTGATCTGCTTCTACCATAAACTAAAACACCTGCGCCACATGAAAATTTTAATGGTCTGTTTGGGAAATATCTGCCGTTCTCCACTTGCCGAAGGTATTTTAAAACACAAAATTGGCACCCACGGCTTGGATTGGACCGTCGACTCTGCCGGGACGGGCAGTTGGCACATTGGTGAGGCACCAGACCATCGTTCCATTGCAGTCGCAAACCTCAATGGCATCGATATTCGCTCCCAAAGAAGTCGACAAATTCAAGCCACTGATTTGGATACCTTTGATTTGGTGTTCGCTATGGATGGTTCCAATTACAATGATATTCGACGGATGGCCACTCGTCCAGATCAATTGGAAAAAATAAAATTGATCATGAATATGGCTGACCCTGGTCGCAATCAAGGCGTACCCGACCCCTACTATGGGCAGGATGGTTTTGGACAGGTTTATGAGATGCTAGATCGTGCCTGCGAACAAATCCTTGCGCATTACACCTGATCGTTTTGCTGATTTTTGCTAGCCATTAAACCTTTACCAATTGAGAAGGTCTAAATGGCTGTAAGCAAGTAATACTTGTTTGATCATACCCTTTACCCTGAATTTAGTTCTCATTTCATTCACTAAAAAATTTGTCAAATGAAAATGCAGATTAAAGCTATTGCGTTGTTTTTATTGTTCTTTGTGCTCGTTAACGCCAATGCCAAAACAGTCACCATCGACAGTACGGGTTGGCCCGGAGATCATTTCAGCCTAGAGGGAGCATTAACATTATTTAAAAAGGCCGCATCACCCGAACAATTTGAGCAGTTACTCAACTCGGAAGACAACTACGTTAATAATCTCGATTTGAATGAAGATAATGAAATTGACTACGTTCGTGTTGTCGATCATCAAGATGGGGAGGTACATGCCATTGTATTGCAAGTTCCCATCAATGCCGAGGAATCACAAGACATAGCAGTCATTGAAATTGAAAAAACGGGAACCGATCAGGCGGCTTTACAGATTGTTGGCGATGAAACCATTTATGGGGAGCGAATTACGGTTGAACCTTATGAGATGGAAGGTAAAGCCGTAGGGAAAGGTCCCGCACCGGAAATGGAATTTTATCGAGTCGTTGTCAACGTTTGGTTATGGCCATCGGTTCGATACATTTACCGTCCTGCTTATCGTCCGTGGGTTTCTCCATGGCGATGGAGTACTTATCCAAATTATTGGCGGCCTTGGCGCCCTCGACCTTGGCGACAAGTGTATGGCTATCGCGTTGCGTATCGACCCAGTTTTAGAGTGGTAGCTACCCCTCGCCTCGTTCGTGCACGTCGAGTGTACACTCCCGTGAGACGAAGCTCAACCGTCGTTCGATCTAGGGTGGTGGTTGGTAGAAACGGTAAAGCAGTCAGGAGAACGAGAACCACTACTAGGGTGAATCCCCGAACGGGTAATGTCACTCGAACCAAGAAAACGACGACAGTGAGAAAAGGAAAAAATGGTGTAAAGGTTCGAAAGAAGAAGACCGTAAGAAAGCGAAGGCGAAATTAGAGAACTACTGACCTTACGGAGAGCGGGCAAATGATCATTGATCATTTGCCCGCTTTGCATTGATACCGTTTGGTCAAAAGAGCATCCGATTTTATTCGAAGGCTCGATTGACGATGTCTTGCTGCTGTTCGTCGTGAATCTTTTTGAATCCAGTAGCGGGTGAGGCACTCTCTTTTCTGGCAATCAGTTTGAGCTTGGTAATTCGATAGTATTGAGAAACGATGTGTTGCCAAGCCCCCATATTGGCGGGCTCTTCTTGTACCCAAAAACTTTTAACTGAGGTGTAACGCTCTAGCAACTGATCCAAGAACTTTTTTGGAAAAGGATACAACTGCTCCAAACGAATGATGGCCACATCCTTGCGATTGTCTTCTCTTTTCCTTTTGAGCAAATCGTAATAGACCTTTCCGGAACAGAACAAGGCTCGTTTGATGTCCTTGAGGTTGTCGTCTGTCACTTCTGGATCGTCGTAATATTCATAGAAGCTATTGTCGTTGATATTTTCAAAGGCTTCTAGGTCAGACACACAGTCAGGGTGTCGCAACAGCGATTTTGGCGACATAATGACCAATGGCTTACGGAAAGGGCGAGCCAACTGGCGACGAATGGCGTGGAAGAAGTTGGCTGGCGTCGTAATATTGGCCACGGTAATATTGAATTCTGCACACTGCTGTAGGAAACGTTCGAGTCGTGCACTTGAATGTTCGGGACCTTGTCCTTCATAGCCATGAGGAAGCAACATCACGAGTCCACTCATCCTTTGCCATTTGCTTTCTGCGGCGGTGATGTATTGATCGACGATGGTTTGAGCACCGTTGTAGAAATCGCCAAACTGCGCTTCCCAGATGACCAGTGAATTGGGGGTAGACAGAGAATAGCCATATTCAAAACCGAGTACACCAAATTCTGAGAGCAAAGAATTGAAGATTCTAAATCTCCCTTGTTTTTCGGCGATACTGGCCAATCGATTGTAATCCTCGAACGTTTTGGTATCATTCAAAATAGCATGTCGATGAGAGAAGGTCCCTCTTTTGACATCCTGACCACTTATCCGTACATCATTTCCGTCCAACAAAATACTACCATAGGCCAGAAGTTCTGCCATAGCCCAGTCAAGTTTGCCGGCATCCAGTAGTTTCTGTTTCCCTTTGAGTAGTCGGTGTACTTTTCGCAAAGGGGTAAAGCCTTCTGGGATCGTCATCAAATGTTGGATGATGGTATCGACAGTAGCTTTGGGAATTCCCGTGGGAGGAGAAATGTCAAACTCTTCGGCACTTGGGAATTTTTTGAGGGCTTTCCAGGCCAACTCTGGTTCTTGATATTCGTAGGGGAGTGGTTTTTGTTTGACTTGATCGAGGCGAGCCTGCAAGTTGTTCCAAAACTCTTTTTCCATCTTTTCAGCCAACTCTTTTTCCAAAGCTCCCGAAGCAATCAATTTTTGGGAATACAATTCCCGTGGATTGGGATGATCCTTGATAAAGGAATACATTTTGGGCTGAGTAAACTCGGGATCATCTCCCTCGTTGTGTCCATGCCGACGATAACAAACCATATCGATGAAAACATCTTCATTGAACAATTGGCGGTATTCAGTAGCGAGTTCTACTGCAAAAATGACGGCATCAGGATCATCTCCATTGACATGAAAAACGGGAGCTTGAACCAAATTGGCCGCCGCCGTAGAGTAAGTGGAAGAACGCGCATCTTCAAAATCAGTAGTAAAGCCAATTTGATTGTTGATGACAAAATGGATCGTTCCACCAGTGTAATAACCATCTAGCTGACCCATCTGTACCGTTTCGTAGGAAATGCCTTGTCCCGCCACTGCCGCGTCTCCGTGGATCAAGATCGGAAGAATTCGATCGTAGTCACTATCGTAAAGAATGTCTGCTTTGGCGCGCGCAAAGCCTTGAACAACTGGATTGACAGATTCGAGGTGAGATGGATTGGGTACTAGTTTGAGATGGACTTTTTTCCCCGAAGTTGTTTGGACTTGCGAAGAAAAGCCCAAATGGTATTTTACATCACCATCACCAAAACTCAAATCTGGGACCGCAGCACCTTCAAACTCGTTGAAAATGTGTTCGTAGGTCTTGCCCATAATATTGGCCAGTACATTCAGTCGACCTCGGTGGGCCATTCCAATAATCACTTCCTCTACTTTATCAGCCGCTGCTTTATTGATGATGGCATCCAGTGCAGCAATAGTTGTTTCTCCTCCTTCCAAAGAGAAGCGTTTTTGGCCGACATACTTGGTATGCAAGAAACTTTCAAAGCCTACAGCACCATTTAGTTTTTCTAAAATCCTTCGCTTTTTTTCTAGACTAAGGCCATAATCATCGGCTCGGTTCTCGATCTTATTGCGCAGCCACATTCGTTTTTCCCGGTCTTCAATGTGGGTGTACTCAAAGCCAATGTTGCCAGCATATAGTTCTTGGAGTCTTTCGATAATTTTACTCAGGGTGACATTTTTCATTCCGATCTCTTCGCCAGCAATGAAAGTTTGATCGAGATCGGCATCACTCAATTGATAGTCGGCCAAGTCGAGATGTGG
>JBCCSR010000232.1:0-7263 GCA_039199865.1 Bacteroidota bacterium | reverse complement strand
TATATTTTTTTTCAATTATTTACAAATAACTTAAAATTAATAATTGTATTTTATTTTTGAACGCTATTTGTTCCTAACTTCATTTAATTCTGATGCTGATTACGGAGAAATTACTGGCAACTTTTTATATCTTTACAAAGGTCTACCTCCGTTCGTAAGCATCATTGACAATCGTTTATTTTTAAACCACATTGAAAGAAAATCAGTTTTTATCCCTCAATCAACGCGCAATCAGGCGATTATTAAAAAATAAGCCTGCCGTTTTTGGTATATTACTGATCGCTTTTGCGTTTTTGGTTGCGTTGATGGGGTATTGGATCGCACCAGATTCCAGTCCAAATGCCAATGAGCAAATCGCAGAAGTAGCGCTGAAGGATCCTGGTTTCAATGTTTTGATCTTGGCGGTACGTAAAAATCGAGATATTGAGAACAATAATATTTTTCATACCCTCGCTTTTGGTCAAGTAAACCCAAATCGTCTGGTCCCCATCAATGCGTATCAATTTAAAGAAGATTCCATTGAGGTAGAGCTTTACATGGGGGAAGATATAGAAACCCAACAGCTGCTGAAAGGTAAAAAACGTTTGTTTCATTTAGCAGACGTTGCCTATGCCATTCAAGCCAACCAGGTGGTTCGAAAAGAGAACGAAAATATTGCTTTTGTCCAAGTCGATGGACAGCAACAGCATCGCCCAATCAAATCACTACAAAATCAGGTAGAACAAAACCATTTATTTCGACGTACCTTCTATTTAGGAACGGATCGATTTGGTCGTTCGATGCTGAGTCGACTGATTTTAGGGGTTCGGGTTTCGCTTTTTGTGGGCTGTATCGCCGTATTTATCTCCTTGACAATTGGTATATTGCTAGGTGCGCTTGCGGGGTATTTTGGTGGAAAAACAGACGATTTGATTATGCTTTTGATCAATACCGTTTGGTCCATTCCCACTTTATTGTTGGTTTTTGCCATTGTTTTGGCTCTAGGTAGAGGGATTGGTATAATTTTTTTAGCAGTTGGACTGACCATGTGGGTGGATGTCGCTCGCATAGTGAGAGGACAACTTAAGACTTTCCGATCGATTCAATTTGTTGAAGCAGCTCAAAGTATGGGCTTTAGTACATGGAGAGTCATTGTGCGGCACATACTGCCCAACATTTTGGGCCCCGTTATGGTAATTGCTGCTGCTAATTTTGCAACGGCCATCCTGATTGAGGCCGGGTTGAGTTATCTTGGATTTGGCATTCAGCCCCCTACTCCCTCTTGGGGAACGATGCTCAACGAAAATTATGGCTATGCCATTGGGGGAAAACCTTTTCTAGCTTTAGTACCAGCGCTAGCAATCATGATGATGGTTTTGGCGTTCAATTTAGTGGGAAATGGTTTTAGGGATGCCCTAGATATTAAAATTAAAACCTAAATTGAACCAATCAAAAACGAACCATTGCCGCTGATTTATTCTTTCGAATAATTGCGAAATACTTATTGGATATTGTTGATTGTTTTTGGGCCTAAATACACTAAACGACTGATATATAAACACTAAGAATCGAATAGTAGAACATTGAAGAACACCTATGCATGTCAAAGTTTTCTGAAATAAAAAAAGAACTATCCAACCTAGAAAGTTTGGAGCGCTCCCTACATCTTAAGCAGCTCCAAATCAATCGCTTGTTGACCATCACTCAAGCCATTAATAATAATGTATCAGCCCAAGGCCTTTACGATATGTACAATTCTTTTTTGAGTTGGGAAATGGGCGTAAAAAAAATGGCGCTGTACGTGATGAGCGATGGAATGTGGAAATGCATTTCTTCGATTGGCATTTCAGCAGAGTTGACCCATCTGGATATCAGTGATCGTTTGCCCAATTATCAAAGATTAAAGAATATTGAAGAAGATCGGGACCATCCCTTGATTAGCAACTTCGATGTAGTCATTCCCGTGATGCACAAAAAAAGTCCAATTGCCTACACCTTTATTGGCGGTTTTGATCGGGATGAAGACATGTACAATAAAGTACAGTTTATCACCACAATTACCAACATCATTGCAGTTGCGATCGAAAACAAACGCTTGTTCAAACAACAAATTGAACAAGAACGATACAAGCGTGAAATGGAATTGGCCAGTGAAATGCAAGGCTTATTGATTCCCTCTTTTCTGCCCAGTGGGAAAAATTATGAGCTGGCTAGTGTTTACAAACCCCACCTTGGGGTAGGTGGAGATTATTTTGATGTAGTGGAGTTTGACGAAGACATTATTGCTTTTTGTATTGCCGATATTTCTGGAAAGGGAATCGCTGCTGCTCTGTTGATGTCAAACTTTCAAGCCAATTTTCATACCCTGATCAAAGAACGATCCGACCTGGATATATTCGTTCGGGATTTGAATGAGTCGCTTTTCCGAATCACTCAGGGAGAAAAATTTCTGACTTTTTTTGTTGCGGAGTTTAATAAAAAAACAAGAGTGTTGGAATACATTAACGCAGGTCATAACCCACCGGTAATGGTGATGCAAAATGAGGCACATCTACTCAAAAAAGGATGCACAATCTTGGGGTCTTTCAATGAGATACCAGAAATCGAAGTAGGAAGAGTTACGCTCGAAGAAGAAGCGCTCATTTTGACCTTTACCGATGGTTTGACTGATATCCGGAATGATGATGGAACGTACTTTTCGGAGGATCTTTTGAAAGCATTTGCACTTGAAAATCGTCGACTCGGAGCAGAGGCTTTCAATGACCAATTGATGGCAAAAATCGAAGAATTTAAAGGGAAAGAAAAGTATCCAGATTATATTGATATCCTAACTTGTAAAATTAATAAGAACTAATTGCTGCAAATCTTGTTTTTAATTAGAAACGACTTGATTTCAACCCTGTACCAAAAAATTGTGCATTGCTGTGTTGAATACGAAATTTAAAAAATAGTAGAGCCAGATAGCAACTCATTTGTTTTCCACGTTTATATTCCAACTAAAAATTAAATCAATCAGCTATTTCGCTCGCTGTATACCATATCACTAGCAGAAGAATATCATTTCATGAAAGATAAAAATACTGCCGCTTTACTAGGATTATTTTTAGGATGTTTTGGTATCCACCGATTTTATCTGGGTCAAGTGGGACTGGGAATATTTTATTGTTTTTTATCCTTGATTTCTTTGACGGGAATTGGTGTCATCCTCGGAGTGATTGACTTCATTGCTTTTCTAACCATGGATGAGGAAACGTTCGATCGAAAATACAATCGAGACTTTTTCAACAACCAAGGAAGAGGTCGAAGAGCTTATGATACAGACTTTGAGCGAGATCGCCGATACGATCGCAGAGATGAAAGACGAGCGTATCGTGAAGAGCGAAACCAACGCCGTTCTTACGAGCGACCAAAAAGTCGGTTCGAAGAGGAAAGAGGTCCCATTCGGCGCGACAATCGTGTACCACCCAAGAAACAAACCAAGGCGAATCCTTACAAGGTCAGCGGCATGGAAAAATACCGCGACTATGAGTTTGATGCCGCCATTGCCGATTTCAAAAAAGCGCTGCAAATTGATTCCAAAGATATTGCTGTTCATTTTAATATGGCCTGTGCCTATTCCCTCCTAGAAGAACAGCAGAACGCCTTTTTTCATTTGAGTCGTGCCGTCGAATTGGGCTTTGTCGATTTCGAAAAGATCAAAACGCATGATGCCCTGGCTTTTCTTCGAATTCAAGATGAGTTCGATGAATTTGCTCAAAAAGGCTATCGACTTAGCTCTGCCTCTGATTCAACCCCTGAGGCTAAACAAGAAGATTTGGCACAAACGAGTGATTTGTTAGAACAGCTCAACAAGCTGGGTTCCCTCCGAGATAAAGGATTGCTTACCGAAGAAGAATTTCAGGTCCAAAAAAAGAAATTGCTTGGATAGTTGTATATTAGCAAATTGTACAACAACATCAGCCTTTTATGAAAAACTTCGATCCTTCATCTATCATGATCTTCGTGGCGGTCATGTTTTTATTTGGGGTTGACCTTCCCTTTATCGTTTTCTTGTTTTTTGTATTTATGGTGGTTCGATCTGCGACTCAGGGTAAAAAGAACAAGCGCACAGATCGTAGGGATTATCGTCGACAGGATCGACAGTATGATCATCAGCGCAGAAGAGAGGCAGATTATCGTCGACAAGAAAGACGCAATACCACCCGGCGTCCTGCGCAAACTGCTCCCAAGCCTCGCCCCAAAAATAATCCGTTCAAAAAGAGTGGCTTAGCTAAATATCGGGATTATGATTATGAGGGAGCCATCGAAGAATTCAATAAAGGCCTACAAATCAATGCGCAGGATGTGGCCATTCATTTTAATTTGGCTTGTGCCTATTCCCTCACCGAACAGGTAGATCAGTCCTACGAACACCTTAGTTTAGCGGTAAAATATGGCTTTACAGATTTTGAGAAAATCAAAACGCATGATGCTTTAGCCTTTCTCCGTATTCAAGATGAATTTGAAGCCTTTGTTAAACAAGGCTACAAATGGCCTATGGATGGAAAAACAGCTTCTAGCAAAAATCAGATAAAAGAAAATGACGATCTCCTCGAACAACTCAACAAGCTGGGTGAGCTGAAAGAAAGAGGCTTGCTAACAGAGGAAGAGTTTCAATTGCAGAAAAAAAGACTATTAGGCTAGGATTTCTTAGGTCCTTAAATTCTAGGATCACCTGGAAAATAACTTACCGATTTTATTAAATGATTCGAATGGAAGTTCATGGAGAACGAAACATTCAATAAAATTCAGAAAGGGAAGTTATTTTTCGATTACTACTATCAAATCTGGTATCCAAATAATTTGGTACAACGATTGTACTGGCTTAGCTTGGATGTACTCTTCTTGATACTCCTCCTCAACATTGTCATCTGAAATCTGTTTACTTCAAAATCAAGGTTCTGATTTCATTCGCTGATATCTAGTTTAACCTGAAAAGAGAATTTATTTGTTAAAGGCTATCTTGTTGCTTCCAAGCTTGTATGTAGTACGACAATATTTAATAAATTACGAGCCCAAAAGGAAACAGAGTTTCACAGATAAACGTTACTAAGTCAAGGGAAAATTACACACTTTATGATCGCTAGCAATTTGTTGTCACAGTCTATTGTTCCACTACGAACTTCCGATACCGGGGAAGAGGCTTTAAGTATCATGAGTGACTTCTACGTAAGGCACTTACCCATTGTCAATAACGAGCAATTATTGGGGCTGATCTCCGAAGACGATATACTTGAGCACGATATCAAGGAGGCGATTGGGTCTTACCAATTGTCCATGAACCGTCCCTACTCCAAGGGAAAGGATCACGTGTATGAAGTCCTTCGCTTGGTTAGCGAATACCAGTTGACGGTCATCCCCGTAATTGATAATGATGACAATTATCTAGGTCTTATTTCCCAAGAAGAATTACTGCGCTTTTTTGCGAGTATCGGATCTTTCACCGAACCAGGCAGTATTGTCGTTTTGGAAATGGCCAAGATTGATTATTCATTAGCCCAATTGGCTCGAATTGTCGAATCTGAAAATTCTGTAATCCTCAGTTCTTTTATCACCTCCAATATTGACTCCACGAAAATTGATGTAACCCTCAAGATCAATCGACCCGAAGTGCAGGTCATCATCGCTACTTTCGAACGATTCAACTTGAAAGTCAAAGCAAGTTTCCAAGAAGCCACTTATTTCGACTCTCTCAAAGACAGATATGACGCTTTGATGTCTTATTTGAATGTCTGACCAAAACAAATGCTTATTTTGCGGACATTTCCAGTTTGTCTTACACATGTGGCGAATAAATAGCTTTGTCCTCTTCTTATGTTTCCTTGGTATTGACCTTCCTGCCCAAATGGACTGGGTATTTGTGGAATCCATTGAGTTTAATGGCAACCGGAAAACGAAGGAACGAACCATTCTAAGAGAAATGGATTTTGCTTCGGGAGATAGTATCTCCATCTCAGAATTGGCCAACAAACTTGAGCAAAATCGTTTGTTCATCCTCAATACCGGTTTATTTATTTTGGTGAAAATGAATATCAAAAACTGGAATGGACAAAACAATCACATTCAAATTGAGGTAAGACTTCAAGAAAATTGGTATATCTATCCCTTCCCCGTTTTTGAATTGGCAGATCGCAATTTTAATATCTGGTGGGAAGAGTTCAATCGGAGCCTAAAGCGTGTCAACTATGGTATTCGTTTTTACCATATCAACACTACTGGGCGAAGAGATCAACTCAAGCTAGTCCTTCAAAGGGGCTTTACGCAAAAATACGAATTGAGCTATACCCTTCCGGCATTAGATGGCAACGACAAGCTAGGGCTCACCGGAGAATTGTTTTACAAACAAAATAAAGACATTGGATATATCACCGAGGGCAATCGTCTGCTCTTTCAGCGAAACGAGGATGAAATTTTATTGCAGCGATTTCGTGTGGGCTTGGGTTTGCTTTACCGGCCGGGATTGCGTTCCTATCATCAATTAAAATTAGACTTTCAGCGCAATAGCATCAGCGAATATGTTAGGGATAACCTCAATCCAAATTATTTTTTAGGAGATGCATTGAAACAAAGACTCTTGTATTTGCGATATGAATACATCTACGACAATCGTGATTTCCGTCCCTACCCACAAAAAGGCAACCGCTTTTCGGGTGTCATTGAAAAAGAAGGGCTGGGCGTTTTCAACGAACGGAATGGCAGGTATGTATCTGCCCAGTATGCCCAGTACTTGCCGATTGTCAAACGATTGAGTCTTGAATTGATCGGTAAAGGTCGTACGGCATTGATTCGAGGCTTTCAGCCCTACAACAATTATTGGGCAATGGGCTATGGGGAGGATTTTTTACGGGGCTATGAATTTTATGTGATTGATGGTTTGGACTATATCTACCTAAAATCAAGTTTGAGAATCAATTTGCTTGACTTTCAGTTCAACTGGGGGAGATACATGTTGATTCCTCAATTTCGGGTCATGCCTTTCAGAGTTTATTTGACCTTCAATAGTGACATGGCCTACGTTAATGATACCCAAACGGCTGAGATCAATCCATTGGGCAATCGTTGGTTGTGGGGAGGAGGTTTTGGTCTCGATTTTTTGTTTTATAATGATAAAGTCATCCAAATTCAATATAGCTTTAATGATTTAGGGGAAAATGGCTTATTTTTACATCTCCAATTTATAGTTTTACATGGTCAAATATAACCTTCTATAATTTGTTGATTGGTTGAGCTTTCACATTACCATCT
>JBCCSR010000231.1:0-7282 GCA_039199865.1 Bacteroidota bacterium | reverse complement strand
TTGGCGCCAAAACGGTGACTTTGGTGGGAACCAATACCAGCTCGGGATGTAGTGAGACTTTGGTGATGGACAACTTCATCAATGTGGGATATTTAGTAGAGTTTAGCGCTTCCGTTGAGGAAGGTTGCGAAGATCTGATGGTTGTTTTTCAAGATGATTCAACGGAGCCAGCAGATGGTGTCCTTTGGGAATTTGGAGACGGAGGCACCTCAACGGAACCCAATCCGACTTATACTTACGAAATTCCTGGTTGCTACACCGTGAAATTGACCCGCGATATTCAGGGCTGTCCTTCCGTTGCTTTTTCCAGTAATTGTATCAATGTTGCTCCCGTACCTGATGTTTGGTATTCGAATGATAATCTGGTTGGCTGTAGCTTGCCCCATGTTGTCAACTTTGTGGGGATCTCCACGAGTGCGGTCGCTTGGTCTTGGGATTTTTGCGATGGCAATACCTCTGATGAGCAAAATCCAACCCACAATTATGATTGTTTTGGAGATTTTGAAGTCAGTTTGACGGTGACGAATGCGCAGGGCTGTGAAAATACAGTAGTGATCAATACGATTCAGGTCAATCAATTGGAAGCACAAATGGCCGATATTGGGATTTCTGGTTGTGCGCCATTGGACATCAGTTTAGAAGACAATTCCAATTCCATCACGGAAATTACCAACTGGCTATGGGAAATACAAACGCCGGGCAATAATCTAACATTCAATACTGCAGATCCTTCATTTAGTATTGCTGATACGGGCATTTACGATGTCACGCTGATTGTTACCAATACGCTCGGTTGTATGGACACTACGACTTTTGCCCAAGCCATCCAAGTGGGGATGCCTCCGGTGATCGAGTTTGAGGCAGTGCCCGTTGAGACTTGTATTGAGTGGGAAATCCAGTTTACCGATTTGTCAAGTTCTTTCGTGGAAGAATGGTTTTGGGATTTTGGCGATGGCAACAATTCCACTCAGCAAAATCCAGTACATTTTTATACCGATACTGGCCGTTATGACATTAGTTTGGTTGCCTTTCACAATGGATGTGCAAGTACACTAACCAAAGATGACTGGGTGCATGTCATGGCTCCGGTGGCCAACTTTAATGTGATTAACTTTTGTGATGAACCCAGCAAGAGAAGGTTCCAAAACCTGTCTATCGATGCGGATTCCGTGATCTGGGACTTTGGTATTCCCACTAGTCTCAATGATACGTCTACGGCCATCAATCCCGAATTTGTTTATCCTGCTCCGGGAACGTATACGGTAACGCAAAAAGTATTCAATGGAGAAACGGGTTGTGCACATACGAAAACGGAGGAGATTGTCATCACCAATCCACAGGCTGCTTTTACCGTTTCAACCACTCAAGGCTGTGTCCCATTGACCATCGATTTAATTGACGGCTCGAATGCTGCGGAGGCCTGGCAGTGGTCAAGTCCTGGTGGACAATTGAGTAATCCAACTGGGCAAAATCCTCAGATTACCTTCGATTTGCCCGGTAAGTATTCAGATATTCAGCTGATTATCCAGGATCTCAATAATTGCAACGATACCATCCTTTTTACCGATACCATTTATGTCAATTCTGTCACTACTGATTTTAGTGTAGATATAGCCCAGGGTTGTACACCTCTAAGTGTTTCCTTCACGGAAAATACCAGTAGTTTATTTGGAAACGTAGTCGAATGGCAATGGACTTTTGGAGACTTGGGAACTTCAACTGAGGCCAATCCCAGCTTTACTTTTGCCGAACCTGGTTTGCATACGGTAAAATTGCGAGCAGTGGATGATTGGGGCTGTGTCAGAGTCAGGAATAAACCCGCCGCTGTTGAAACGACCCAGCCCATTGCTTCTTTTTCTGCGGATACTTTGAGCTGTACTTGGGGAGCAGTTCAGTTTGACAATACTTCGACGGGGCAACAATTGACTTATGAATGGGATTTTGGCGATGGCAACAGCTCTACCGAAGCAGCGCCAAGCCATTTATACGATGTACAAGGAACGTACACCGTGTGTTTGACCATTCGAGACAAGTTTGATTGTTCCGATATGATTTGTAAAGACAATTATATTTTGATTGCTGATCCGATCGCCAACTTTACCCTCGATTCTACATTTGCTTCTTGTCCTCCCTTGCCCGTTAATTTTTACAATCTATCCCAAAATGCTACTCAATTTACTTGGGACTTTGGAGATGGAAGCGGGACTTCTGACCTGGAAGAGCCCTCCCACGTTTATACCATTCCGGGAGTTTACCACGTTGCTTTTATTGCTGCAAGTACGGAAGTCTGTCAGGATACGATGATTGTAGAGGATTTGATTGTTTTGGATGGCCCGGAAGGAACGTACACTGTGGATGTAGATACTACTTGTCTGCCCGCAACAATTACTTTTACCGCCAACTCGCTCGATAATTACATGTATATTTGGGATTTCGGTATTGGTGTTTTGGATACGACTTCGCTGAGTGTGAGCTCGGAGGTGATTAGTTTTACCTATACTGAGCCTGGAACTTATACTCCCTTGTTGAGCTTTGTCAACAACACAGGCTGCTTCCGGACCTTACCTCCAATCGATCCCATTTATGTAGCGACTAGTGCTCCTGAATTTGAGGCCTCCCAAACATTGCTTTGTGGTACGGGCAATAATGCCATAAGTTTTAGCAATCTGTCCAATTCTACCGATCCAATTATTGGGGTGACTTGGCTATTTGAAGGAGGAGAGCCTATGATGAGTACTGCTGCGGAGCCCGTAGTTGAATATCCTAATCCCGGTAGTTTTTCGGTAACCATGATTATTGACAATGGAATATGTACAGATACGCTAACGAAAACGGATTACATATCGGTAGCAGGCACTCCCGAAGCTCAATTTTTCATGTCTACAGAACAAGGCTGTGCCCCTTTGATGATCAATTTTACGGATCAATCTGATATTAATCTCGGACAAATTGACCAATGGAGTTGGGATTTTGGAAATGGGGCTACAGCTAATATTCAAAATCCAACCCACATATTTACCGAAGGAGGAGACTACGAAGTTCGCCTAACGGTGACCACCACTGATGGATGTACAAGTACGAGTACGCAAATTGTTAGTGTCATTCCACTTACGGCGGTAAGTGCGGGAATGGATCGAGATATTTGTATGGGAGAAATAACCCAGCTACAAGCAGAAATATTGGGTGGAAGTCAGGGCTTGACTTATCAATGGACCCCATCTAGTAGCTTATCCTGTAATCAATGTTTGGATCCATTGGCCCAACCCAATGATACCACTATTTACACTTTTACCGTGTTTAGTCCAGAGGGCTGTGCTTCTTCTAGTGAGGTTACAGTAAATGTCAAACCCTATCCTGTCCCCGTAATCGACATTACACCAGATACGACTATTTGTGCCGATGATTTGGTTCAATTGCAGGTCAGTGGAGGAGACAATGTATTTTCTTATCAATGGGATGAGAGAGCTTTGGGACTAAGTTGTTATGACAATTGTTTCAATCCCATTGCCAGGCCACAAAGCAGTACGATCTACACCGTAACGGTTACGACCATTCATGCTTGTTCTAGTACAGACTCCGTAAGTGTCGGGGTCGTTGATCAGTTCCAACCTTTTGCGGGTGAGGATCAAACCATTTGTCAGGGAGATGAAATTCAGTTGAACGTCAATACAGGGAATGATCCAACTTGGTTGGTGACGGATGGATTGAGCTGTGTATTTTGTCCAGATCCGATTGCCAGGCCTTCTGAAACAACGGCCTACGTCGTCTCGGTTCGGACGGATATCGGCTGCGAAATCATCGATACCATTGTTGTCAATGCTTTGGGAGCAGAAGACATTAGTGCGGGTAGTGACGCCGATGTTTGTCTAGGGGATATGATCCAACTAAGCGGAGAAGGATTGGGGATGCCCACCTGGACACCAGCAGCTACTTTGGATGTGCAGAATGTTCTTCGTCCAGAAGCCTTGCCAGAAGAAACGACTACGTATTATTTAAGTTTAGAAAATGGAGCCTGTACACTCACGGATTCGGTGACGATTTTTGTGAGAGAAAAAACGAACATCAGTGTGCAAGATCAGGTCATTTGCCGGGGAGATTCCATTCGTTTGGTCCTCGAAGGAGAGGTTGATCAGGTGGAATGGCAGGCAATGGATGGCATTAGTGATTTGAATAGTTCAAGTCCGATGGTGGCTCCTTTGACGACGACGACTTTTATGGTCATTGGTAGCTTGAGTTCCTGTGAGGCAGATACTGCCTTTGTAACCGTTGAGGTCAATGAACTTCCGGAGGTGGCACTTCGACCAGTGCATCGCTATTTTCCGGGACAAATGGTCACTTTATCTGCTCCTTTACGGATTGGTAGCCAAAGTGATTTTGAATACCAGTGGTTCCCTTCGGAAGGTTTGAGTTGTACAACTTGTATTGCTCCTGAGGTTGATCCCTTAGGGCAAAACCTTCAGTATCAGCTAAAAGTGACCAATATGCAAACAGGTTGTGAACAAAACTTCCAGACTAGCATCCAATTGCTCAATGAATGTCCGGAGGATTTGATTGGGGTTCCCAATGTCTTTTCGCCCAATGGAGATCAAAATAATGATGAATTGGAAATCTTTTTGTCGCCAGCAATTGAAGGCATTTACAGCTTACAAATCTTTGATCGATGGGGGAGTCTGATTTATCGAACCAACAACGTTAACCAATTTTGGGATGGAAGATTTAAGGGACGCGATTTACCTGACGGAGTATATGTGTATTTGATTGAAGCACCTTGTCCGGTAAATGGAGGTACCTTCCTCAAAACCGGAGATATTACCATTATTCATTGACCTTACTAAAATTCACGGACCAATAAACGTCTCAAAAACAGATGATTCTACGGATGGCTGACACGATTAAGTGTTGGCCATTTTTGTTTTCTGGAATAAAAAAGAACAAGTCAATGCGTCAACTTTTTCTTCTACCCATTGGGTTTTCTCGAAAATTGAGCCCTATTGAAAAAGATATTTTATTGATTATTAGATGATTATACGTTTTGTCTGGCCATTGGACAGGATTTTGCGAAGGGATTGTCGCTGCTAAGTATTGCGTCTAACGGGTTATCACAGGATCCAATGGATTGTCTGTTTGGCTACCACTATTGAAGTGAAGGATGCCAGACAAAGGCTCCCACCCGTTTTTCCCCGTCACAAGCTGCTCCAAATTAATATTGCGGACTAAGCGACAATTAGAAAAAAATATTTTCATTCAAAATTATGATGATCAATTGATTATATATTTATTTTGTTTTTGATGAACGAAAAAAGTTTCCACACCCAAATTCAACGGCATCATATTTGAAATACACCTACCGGATGATGTCCAAAACTCCCCCCGAGATTATTGATTAAACCATTTTGCTGGTTTCCTGATTACCGACTGATAGTGACCGTCTATTTGAACTCCCATTAAATATTTATTGTCGACAAACACGATGATAGGAGGTGTTGAATAGCACTTTGTCTTATTGGAAAGGGATGAAACCACAATTGTTCATTTTAATCCCTGAGCCTATGTTTTACCGACCTTTATTGTGCTGCACAGTTCTAGTTCTGTTGTTAGGTCTTTTCCCATCTTTGAGTCATGCTCAAATTTCTGTTGATTTTGGTGCCAATGAGACCAGTGGTTGTGGTTCATTACAAGTTTCGTTTACGGACCAGTCGAGTTCTACGGCAGGGGCCATCAATTCATGGGCTTGGGAATTGGGAGGAGTAACTTCTTCTAACCAAAATCCAGGGAGAATTTTTGGTTTACCCGGACAGTACACGATTTGCCTTACAGTGACGGACGTTGCGGGCAATAGTGGTTCGGCTTGTAAAACGAATTTTATTCAAGTCTTTGATTTGCCCCAGCCTGCCTTTGATGTCTCTACTGCGGATGGCTGTGTACCATCGACGATTACTTTTACAGATCTTTCGACCTCGGCAGATGGAACCATTACCGATTGGGTCTGGGGAGTAGGAGGAGAAAAAGGCGTGGTCTCTAGTTCGGGAAGTCAAGCTCCCTTTGATAATACCTATAGCTTAGCAGATTCTTACACAATTAGTCTGACTGTTTTTGACGATAACAACTGTGTCAACACCATTACTGAAGAGGATTTTATCACCATTCATCCTGATCCGGTGCTTGACCTCAGTGCGGATCAGACTTTTGGCTGTGAGGCTCCATTTACGATCAATTTTACCAACCAAAGTCCAGATTTATCGATCAATTACACTTGGATTTTTAGCAATGGCTTTGAATTCTTTGGGGCAACTCCACCGCCCATCACTTTCGCTGAGACGGGCCTCTACGATGTCACGCTAATTGGATCGAGTGGACAGACCGGTTGTGCCGATACTTTATTTTTAGAAGATTATATTCAGATTGGCTATCCAATTGATTTTGGCTATACTCCGGAAAATGGTTGTTTTAACTTAGAAGTCGCATTTACAGACTTTTCACCCGATCCAGCCTCAACGGTTACTTGGGATTTTGGGGATGGGAATTCTAGTATGGAGGCCAATCCCGTTCATATCTACACTGATCCTGGGTGTTACACGGTAGTTCTTTCTCGTTTGGTTGATGGTTGTGTGGGCATTAGCGTTTCGGAGACCTGTGTTGAAGTCTATTCCAGACCAACAGGAAGCATTACCCAGGACAATCGACTAGGCTGTACCGCTCCACACCTAGTGAACTTTACCTCGACAACGACTGATGCGGTAAGCTGGGCTTGGGATTTTGGGGATGGTCAAACCAGTGATTTGCCTAATCCAAGCCATACTTATGATTCAAATGGTACGTTTCCCGTTTCATTACTCATCACCAATGCCGACGGATGTCCTACAAGAATTTTGGGAGACACTATCGAGGTAGTTCCACTAGTAGCTAGATTTATCGATAATGAGGAGCAAGGCTGTACGCCACTCACATTTTCATTGGAAGAAAACTCGCAAACGGTATCGCCCATTAATGGTTGGGAGTGGATTGTGAGTTCAAATGCTAGTTCACCAGCCATTGAGTTCATCTCAACGGATCAATCGCCTACTTTCACCTTAGTAGATACTGGTTTTTATGATTTAGCCTGTACAGTCAGGGAAGACTATGTAGTATACTGTAAACTCACGGAACCAACATACAGTAATTTGTCGAAATGCTTCCGACGTCTACACTACAACAGGTGTTCTAAGTTTAATTTTTTCTAGAGCTGGACGTATCCTGGCGCACATACCGTGGCCTTTTATCAGGACGGAGGGGTATCGTACGG
>JBCCSR010000230.1:0-7284 GCA_039199865.1 Bacteroidota bacterium | reverse complement strand
GCGCAACTACGCTCGAACGACTCACTGCTGCGGGCAAGGGAAAATTAATAACCCCAAGTCTGAACAAAACCAACCCATTCTCCGCGTATACAAGTGAAATTAATTTCCTGATTTTTTTACTAAAATGCTATTGGCTATGAAAAAAACAATTTTACTGCTCCTCCTTGCCATCAATTTCAATTTAGTGGCTCAAATATCAAATGATGGTCTAATTGCCTATTACCCCTTAGATGGAGATGTGCTGGATTATAGTTCGAATGAGCACGATGGAGCAATGAACGGAGGAAGTTTTGGTCAGGATCAATTTGGCAATGAAAACGCAGCCCTCCTTCTCAATGGAATAGATGAATTCATCAACTTGACCTCTTTTGGAGATTCATTTAGAAGCAATTTGAATCAAATGACCATTTATTTTAAAGTCCGTTTTGAAGACGAAGAGGACCAGCAAACCATCTTAAGTCTGGGGAATCGTGGTGAAGATTTATTGACTAATGTTTTCGAAATAGAATATGAAAACAATAGATTTCAAGTGGAAACGGAAACCGGAAATATGGGGATTAATCACGAATTGGAAATTGATCAAGGCGCATCATTATTCACGGGCCAATGGCACCAAATTTTTATCACCATTGATGGAGAGAATTTAACCTATTGTAGAGATAATGAAGTCATTTATCAAGGGGCATACATTCCTGCACAAACGACCTCAGACAATTTGTTCTTGGGCTGTTTTGGTGGAACTGACCCTGATCCATGTTGCTATTTTGGTGGATCTATTGATGAATTACAATTTTACAATCGAATACTGACCAAAGACGAAATTCTTGTCAATTCATCAGACCTAACTTTAAATCATACGATTGAATTTTATCCCAATCCAAGCTCAGAGACGGTAACTTTTCAATCCGCTCAACAAATGTCATCGATCACAGTGACGGTTTATGATTTGCTAGGAAGAAGACTGAAAGTAGAAGAACTGCAAAATGTGGAGACCTTTCAACTCCGAATGCCAGAACAAGCTGGAATCTATTTGGTCAACCTAAGGGATCAAAATCAAAACGCTACTTTTAGAATCATTAAGCAGTAAACACGATCCCACACTATTGTTTTGCGTCATAAATTGTTTGCACCTCAGTCGCCGATAGTGCTCGATTGTAAATGCGGAAATTGTCCATCTTACCATCGAAATAATTGTTGCCGTTTGTGGAGGTCAAGTTCTTTCTACCGATGAAAGAACCCGTTCCATTGTCAGCTCCGGTTATGACGTTTCCAGTGTTTTCCGTTCCCACCAGCGTACCGTCGACATAAAGTGCAGTGGCATTCATGGCATCGTTAAAGGTCAGGACAAAATGATGCCATTGGCCATTGAGGGCGTTGGTGATGTCGTAATCGTCAAAATAGAATACGGGGGGCGTATACCAACTGCCATTTTGTACACTCAGTCTCAGCACATTGGCTTGTTGGAGGATAGAGGAGGCGGTAAAGATCGTAAAATTGGTGGCAGTGGTTTTCAACCAAATGGAGAAGGACACATTGTTCAGATTGAAAAAAGGGTTGTGGCTAAACTCAAGATAACTTTGATCATTGGCAGAAAAAGACATGGAACATCCGTTGCTACCAGGAACTACGTCCGTAGAATAATTGGTGCTAGAGAGTGTACCCAGGTGCTGACCAATGACGTCGGCCGTTTGATTGGAGCTACAATCATCAAAGGGAAGATAAAACAGCAAGCCATCACTGACCACATAGGGAGAAGTAACTTCAATGCTAAAATTGTTGGCCCCCGTTGTGTAGGCACCACTATTGGCTCCAATGTTTGTATTGAGGTCCAGCAAACTTCCCCAAATGGCATTATCTGGAATTTTGACCTCGATCTCCCGCTTTTTCGTTTGCCCAATCAGGAGGTTGCCAAAACTGATGGGGAGGGGAGAAAGGATTTCTAATTCGGTACTAAAAAAATTGGCCGTGACGTTACTGGCATCTAGGTCCCCCGTGTTGGTCAGACAAATTTCGTAGGTAATGGTTTCCCCCGGATTGGCCGTACCAGAGTTGTTGCCATCAAAGATAATGTTAAAGCCACAGCTTTCGATTGTTGGTGCTGGCGGTGCTTCTACCACAAAGCTAAAACAATTGTTATTGGACCAAGCAAAGCCTCCATCAGCACTCATGTTCAAAGCCAATTGAACCAACTGACCTACAGTCGTGGAGCCACTTAGCTGAAATTCGATTGACTCGGTAATGGTTTCTCCCGGAGCAATATTTCCAAAAGGCTCCGATAGATTATTGGGTGAGATTTCAGTACTACTGATTTGTACTTCTACATTCTCAGCAACCGCTGGTCCATCATTTCGAATTTGCAGCGAATAGCTTACTTGTTCGCCTGGATTGGGCCCACCAGAGCCATTGGCATCATTGAGGAAATTAGCACCCAGACAGATCAAATTGGGTTCGGGACTTGCCGAAACTTCAATCGTAAAAGTATTTCCATCCATCGTTTCGTAATTGCCACTGTTCATTTCCACCTCGATAATAAAAACATCGCCTGCGGATAAATCACTGCTTAACGCAAAGTCAATGCTTTCAGTGGCTTGGCCACCATTTGGTACAATGGTTCCATAGGATTGTAGGACTGGGTTCGGGTTAATGCGTTCGCTGATGAACTTAACTTCCGTATTGACTGCACTCAATTCGCCATTGTTTTCGATGGTAACATTGTAGGTGACCGCTTCGCCGGGGTTAGGGCTTCCAGAGTTATTGGCATCATCGGCCAAGCTAATCGATTTTACAATGAGGTCGGGGCGTGGCCCCAATTCGATATTGATGATCAAGTCCGTTGCGTTGGTCCAAGGGCCTCCATTATTGCTGGTCATTTCGGCCAGCAACACAAAATCATCGCCCGCAGCTAAATTCCCCGCCGTTTCAAGAGACACAAACTTATTGACGCTATTGCCTGCAGGAATATCCTGGTAATCAATACTTTGACTCGTAGGAAGGACATTGTTGCTCAGTAAGGTGAGTTGTACGTTTTGAGCGGTTGCTTCGCCAACATTTTTCAAAGCCAAACTGAAAGTGACGTTTTCTCCCGGATTGACATCTCCCGAGTTATTGGTATCGGACACCAAGTAGAAAGTATCAATGGCCATAAAAGGGCTGGGTGCATCAAGCGTAACAAAACTGAGAATGGGACTGTAGCCAGGGCCTGTAGAGTTCACCGCATAGGCTCGGGCGTAATAAGTTGTACTGGGGGTCAATCCCGTAATTTGTTTGGCAAAAGAATGTCCTTCCGATGCTTCGACCCCTCCAAGAGAAATTTTACCTTCGTTTTGGGCAATGGTCAATTCTCCATTGGTGGAGTGTATGGTCGACCAAATGAATCCGAAATCGGATACGGCTTCTCCTTTAAAATCGGCAATCCTTCCCCGCAGTAATGCCGAATTGGATAAGACGCCGTCCAATGTATCTAAAACGGTAGGAGGTGCAGTTGATTTGGTGGTAAAAGAGATGCTATTGGGGTGATAGCTGTAGGTTCCATCATCTCTTTTGAGATAGACCCTTGCAAAGTAAGTCGTTCCAGATTCCAAGCCCGTAATCACGGAGTTAAAGGTGCCTTGAGATGCGCCTTCCCCCAGACTACTCAAACCATCGTTACTACTTTGAGTTGGACGCGTATTGGTTTTGGAAAC
Source organism: Bacteroidota bacterium (assembly GCA_039199865.1). Taxonomy (GTDB): domain Bacteria; phylum Bacteroidota; class Bacteroidia; order Chitinophagales; family Saprospiraceae; genus JALZUU01. The sequence continues at coordinate 3,601 of JBCCSR010000230.1, read as the reverse complement.
AACATGGCCATAATCTACAATACTAAAAGTAGACACTTCAAAATTAGAAAAGTCGGCTCTGATTTTTACGTCCGTAAATCCCACTTCAATGACCACACCATTGCTGACGGTGATGCCTTCTACCGTAAAGTAGACGGTATCTACCGGTGGGTCGCCACCTCCACCTGGATTGGAGGGAACGACGGGATCAGGATCTTTACCACAGGAGGCGATCACGAAAAATGCAAGTAGGGCAAAAAATCCGAGCGTGTTGACGAAAGGGAGAGACCGAAATTTCATAAGTAGGGTAGACTTTTTGGACGCAAAAAAAAGGGTTTTGGAACGAACTGTTCAACTATTATTTCCAGCTGTATTCAACTGTTCGTGAGAGGAGTCGAACAAAGGGAGCTCCCTCGGGTCGGGTGTATTCCGGGTTGGGTAATACTCTAATGATAAGGGCCAGTTCCTGATCTGCACTCAATCGTCCACCCGAGCTGACCGTGGCGGTAGGAGAAGTGTTATTGGATTCATTTCTTTCTTCTACATCATTGTTATCGTCCGCAAAGGTAATTAGGCGATAATCACCGGGTTGATCAAAACTAAACATGTAGCCTTCGTTGGCCTGTCCTCCCGCTGGAATTGCATCTACATTAAAATTGCTACTGATTTCATTTTGGCTAAAAGAACCGTTACCGTTGACATCATAATCTATTTGAATCATACTCTGACTGGCACCTGCCGTTTCTGTTTCGAGTAGATCTCCACTACAAGTCTCCACCGTATTGGCTACGTTTTCAATGGTATTGGGAATGGAAAAAGGTTGACCCGCCACGATGGTTTGCAAACCACCAATTGCGATATCAGCGATGAGGTCTGCAAAGGCGAAACCACATTCTTTACTACAGCCTAGATTGCCCATCAAAAAGGCAATCAGGAGCACGAAAGTTGTTGTTTTTTTCATATTGAATTGGATTGATAAATAAAAAATAAGCACATAGAATTACCAGTTTGGAATACGAAATTATACAATTCGTTCTATCGTTGATGAGGATTTACTTTGTAAAAGTCCAAAGAAAAAAGCGCTCTTTTTTAATGAGATTTGTCTTGAATTAGAATACTTTTCATTTTAAGTAGTTGATTATTAATTGATTGTAATTAGTTTTTTTGTCTGAATCTTTCTGGTGTTTGTTTTTTAGGATTAGAAAATCCAAAAAAGTAGCCCACCGCACTTTGTTGGACGCTTGGTTTGGTCCCCAGCAGATTTTATTTCCAACTGTAGTCGATACTTCTCGAAAGGAGTCGAACCAAAGGAGCCTCCTCCGGACGATGGTGCTCTGGCTTGACCAGTACGCTAAGCACCAGTGCAAATTCTTGATCTGCACTAAAGCGTCCACCAGAGTCGAAGGTAGTCGTGGGAGTGGTATTGTTGAACTCATTACTCTCGTCCACAACATTACTTTTGTCTACCATTGCAACTAGTCGGTAAATGCCTGGTTGGTCAAAACTAAAAACATACGTTTCGACCGCCGTTTCTCCCGCGGGGATGGGAGCGATATCAAAACAAGTACTGAGTTCATTTTGACCAAACGAACCATCTTCATCACGATCGAAGTCGATTTGAAAACTACTTTGACTGGCTTCCGCGGTTGCCGTTTCCAGCGCATCCCCATCGCAGTGCTCTACGGTATTGGCGATGTTGCTGATCGAAATGGGAATAGTGAGGGCTTGGCCAACCACCACCGTTTGTAAACCATCGATTTTGAAAGCAACAATCAAGTCTGGAAGAACGGAGCTACATTCCTTACTACAGTTGAGTTGACCGATCAAAAAGATCATCACGAGTGAAAAAAAGATGGTTTTCTTCATCTGTCTATTTTTTATTTTGAATGAGGGCCAGATGGATCTGTTAGCCGGTCATTGAACTTTTTAGGGTGAAAAACGACTAGTATCAATGACAAGTAGCAACTGTAAAATTAGGCCATCTCTTTTATTTTCGGTGAGGTTTTATTTTTAAAAAATCCAAAATTTGAGACATTATTTTACTCTTGACTCAATGATCTGTTTTGAGATTTAGTCAATTAAATAATTGAACAATAGGAATTTAAGTTGATTTTTACTTTCTTGAGTACTTGTTTTGATCATTTTGAGCATAAAAAAAATCCAAAAAATGACCCAAAGTAAATTGTTTGAATTGTTTGCGATTATCCGTGGAAAAAGAAAAAAGGATCTGGATACTTTTGCTAGCATGTCCAGCAATCATTTGTCTGACCGGGATGAAGTCTTGATGCAGCACATCTTAAAAGCGTTGAAAAAAAATCAAATGATTGATGAGGAAGCCTTTGTGGCCAAGTACTTGAAGGAGGAAGAGAAAAAAAATTGGAATCGCATCAAGAATAGAATGGGCAAGCTGTTGTATAAATATTTTCTCATGGAAATTATGGAGGATCAACCCATGCTCGAATTGTATTTGCTCACCTCCTTTTTTTATCGTCAAGACCTCCAAAAGAATTGTAGCAGTTTGATGAAGAAAGGATTAAACCTATTGGAGAAAGGAAAAAATTTTGACGAAAAAAGAAGCCTTTATCAATATTGGCTACACGAGCTGGCGGTAGATAAAGAGAAAAATGTTAGAAAGCATAGCGAACAATTGCAAAAGATGGGAGCGGCACTCGACACTTATTATTTTGAAAATAAACTTCGGCAGTTGTGTGAGCAAATCAATCGAAAATTGATCATCAACGCAAAAGAGCATTGTACACCTTTCATTACTTTTCTTGAACAGGAAGCGCATCCCCTGCAATCTTTGGGAGTAAAGATTTATTATCAGGTCTTCAAAATGCTGACTACCGAAAGAGTCTTGTATTTCAACAACATTCAATCCCTGTTGGCGGCAAATAAAGCCCAGTTGACACAGAAGTATCGGAAAGAAATTTTTGATCATTTACTCAATTTCTGCATTCGGAAAATAAATGCTGGAACAATTGTTTACGCGGTGAAATACCTAAAGTTGATCGACGATTTGATCGAGCAAAAATTATTTTTAGCGCATCAAAAATTGAGTCATCTAAGGTACAAGAATTGTATTACAATTAGCTTGATTGCCAATGATATCGACTGGGCAGAAACTTTTAGTCGGCAGTATCGAGAGTACCTAGAAGCAGACCAAAAAGACTTGGCGGTTTACTTTAATCAAGCCCACATTGCCTTCTACAAAAAAGAATACGACCAGGCCCATACCTTACTCTTAAAGGCCGCACCGAAAGACATGTATTACAAAATCGCTTTCGATAAGCTCTGGCTCAAATTGGCTTACCATCAACTACAAAGAGGTAAGTTTGATAGAATGATGCTGAAGAAAAGAATCACAAGTATCAGAGGAATGATCAACAAGCAAGAGAAGCTTAATGACCAAAGAAAGTCAATGACCCTATTCTTCCTATCGTGTATGCAAAAACTCGTCAACAACAAAGTCGTTTCCACCCAAAAGCTGTTGGGGAAAGTCCCCATTGTCGATTACTTGTGGTTGAAAAAATTAAAACAAAAAGGAGTGGCTTCAAAAAAATGAAGCCACTAAATGAGGCCTTGCCTTTACTTTAATTCGATGAACTCACTGAAGGAAGTC
>JBCCSR010000229.1:0-7286 GCA_039199865.1 Bacteroidota bacterium | reverse complement strand
ACTTATGGGCTCACCAAACCCATTAACACCATCAACCCCATTAAAATACACTTGGTGGAATACATCGATATTTTCAATGATGTACGAAAAGCCAAAAGTTTAAAAGAAGCTTGGTACTTTTTGGTCAAACCACCTGGCTGGAAACCCGAGAAGAAATAAACAAGACGAATGAAACTCAACGCCCTTTTTAAAAAATATAGATTCAAATTCAGCTTCACCTTGTTCTTAATTTTAACCGAAGCTGCCCTGGCGCTTTTATTTCCCTTGTTCATCGGCTTTGCAATTGACAGCGCCATCAATGGAAGCCAAGATGGAGCGATGCAATTGGGTTTGCTGGGCTTGCTTGCCCTCGTAGTGGGTCTTGGCCGTAGAGTATTTGATTCTCGTTTTTATGCTAAAATCTATCAAAGCATCGGTTCCAATGCGATGGCCAAAATGGACAAGCATGTTTCCTCAAAAAAATCAGCGCGTTTGGGGATGATTGGAGAATTGGTCGAATTTTTGGAAAATGCCTTGCCCGAATTGATCAACAATATCATTGGCCTCATTGGCGTAGTCGGTATCATCGCTACCCTCAACTTGCATGTCTTTTATGGCAGCCTCATGGTCACCGCAATTATTTTTCTGATTTACTGGATGACCAGTACAAAAACAATTCACCTCAACAAATCCTCAAATGATGAATTTGAAAAACAAGTAGATATTATCGCAAAAAATGATGAAACCGCATTAGACCTTCATCTCAAAGAAATGATGAAATGGAACATTAAGCTATCCGATTTAGAAGCGATTAACTTCTCTGTTTCCTGGATCGTCCTGATTGCATTTCTGGTGGCTTCCATTGTTATCTCTACCAATCAAGGCATGGTCAAATACGGCGCCTTATTTTCATTGATCATTTACGTTTTTCAGTATATGGAAAATGTGATCAACCTCCCTTTATTTTACCAAAACTGGTTGAGGCTACAGGAGATAAAAGAAAGATTGGAGCAGCGTTGAAACTGTATTCATAAAGTAAAATCCCCTCATACATTCAATGACCTGAGACGGCTCGTTCCGCAAGGAAGTTCACATTTACCCCTTAAAACACCCCATCCAACGACCATGCCCTACATCTAAAGGAGTATTTCCCATTCCATTGCTCCCAAACACAATTGCAATCCTAGCCAAAAGTTCTCTGCTGGCTAACGAACCAAATTTTTTAATATATCGTTATTTTATATCATATTTTCGTAGGTGCATTTAGAATTCAATACACTTGAAGTACTCGCAATTCATTATTTTATTCGGTTTGACTTTTTTTCTTTGGGGGCAAAGTTTTTCCCAGGAAAATATCGTTAATGTCCAACAATTTAGGGTAAAAGAAGGGCTTGCTCATCGACATGTTTATTCGGTGTTCAAGGATAAATCCAGTTTTTTATGGCTTGGACTTCCCAATGAATTACAACGTTTTGATGGCTATGAATTCAAATCCTTCCCTTTGCCAGAATATTTGGAAAATGCCAACCATATTTATCAAGGAGCGGACGACTGGCTCAGAATAGTCAACAGCAACGACAAACAACTTTTATTCATGCACCCCCAATCGGGAGCAGTGGTAGCTCCTTCCGAAAAATGGGGGGAGGTCTTGTCCGCTCATTTTGAGGCCATCAAAAGTACGGCCCATCACATTGCTTGGGAGGAAGACCATATCTATTGCCTGACCCCTGATGGTGTGATGGCGATCGATTGGCAGACGGGAGAGTCAACTGAATTGATTTCGAGTCGACTTTGGGAAGGAAAAAAAGTCTCCAAAATTAATCTAATCGATGATCGACAAAATATTTGGTTGAGAACAGAAACGGAATTGGTCACCATCAATACCCAACAAAATACCCTTGATGCTTTTAACTCAACGGCGATAGTGCCCGACGGAGAATTGCTGAGATTGTTTGATTGGCAAGGCAAGGCTTGGGCCGTCCTACAAATCGAGCAGCAAGGCAATTGGCTGAGCCAGCTGGTTCAACTGGAGCTCAATGGCGATAGGGAAACGGCATTTACCGCTCCTCCTGGCTATTTTATTCATCAATTTTTGGATGGCCTCATTTGGTGTGTGGGAGCATCCTCTTGGAAGATTTACGATTTTTCTGGAAAACTAAGGTTTGAGTTATTTCCCGAAGATTATGATAAAAGACTATTTACCACTGGCGCCAATCATCATCTTGTCAAATTGGGCGCCAATAAATATTATCTGCCCAGTCCCTTCGGTTTGACCATTATCGAAACGAGAAAGAATGCCTTCACCCAATATTCCACCCAAAGTAGGGAGCAGCATTTGCCCGTAGAAAACTCCGCTCGCAACATCATCGTCCGCAATGATTCCATTTTTGTAGTTTTTGAATTTAATGGCGTTTTTGTATTTCCCAAAGGGCAAGCGGCAGATCATCACCTCCTTGTCTCTCATAAAAGGCATCCGATCAGCAAGCAAACTGGTGGCTTTGATGGTAGGACGATTTATCAAGATGCCAATCGCCAAATCTGGGGCGATATGGGAGGGGCTTTGTATTGTTGGTCTTCTGATTTTTCGAGCGTAAAATCGATCCCTTTTACCGACCAGTCTCCTTTTCATCATCAAGCCGTATGGTCAATTTTTGCGGATCAGCATCAGGACATATGGTTGGCCCACTCGACGACCCTCCGCAAAATAACTTCAGATCAATCCAGTTCTGAAGCCTTCGATTATTTAGACGCCAATTTCGGTTACCAATATTTAGATGTTTACCAAATCCACGAGCCACAAGAAGGATTCCTGTGGCTTTGTACCTCAAAAGGTTTGTTCGTCTTCGATAAAGAAAAAAAGAAAGTTCGGGAACATTATCACGATGGTGGACAGGGAAAATACCATATCCCCGCCAGCGACCTCTTTTTTATGCATCTTGATTCACAAGGCAATCGCTGGTTGGGTACACGTTCAGGCTTAATTTTTTGGGATCGCCAATCGGATGAAAAACGATTGTTTACCCGCAAAGATGGCTTATCGAATACGGTGATTTATGCAGTATACGAAGATGAGTTTAACAAACTCTGGTTGAGTAGTGATTATGGAATTATGTCTTTTGATAAACAGACCTACGAAGTACAAACCTATTTGCCTAAAGACGGTGTGACCCAAGAAGAATTCAATCGAATCTCCCATTTTCAAGATGAAGAAGGAATGATTTACTTCGGTGGTTTAGATGGAGTCACTACTTTTCACCCCAGAGATTTTGCACGTAAAGAAAAAGAGGAGGCCAAATTGATGCTTTCTGATTTTGAAATTTTTGATGGGGAAAGTGAAAAATTGATCAATCGCTATGCCGAAGTCTTTGCGAATCAAACCATTGTTTTCAAGCCCAATGACCGATTTTTTAGATTAAAATTTTCACTGCCCAACTTCGAGGAGGTGCAAAGCATCCTTTACGCCTGGAAAATTGAGGGCATGGACACCGATTGGAACTACCAAAAAGAAAACAGCATTCAAATTGGCATCCTACCTTACGGAACCCATACCATGAGCATTAAAGGACAAAATGGCAAAGGTTGGTCTCCACACGAACTGACCCTCAAAATAAAAGTCTTAAAACCTTTTTACTTGCAAAGTGGGTTTATCCTATCCACCATTTTAATGTTGACTGCGGGCATTTATTGCTTTTTCAGGAGAAGAACACAAAAGCTAAAAGCGAGCAAAGTGCTTCTGCAAACAGAAATTCAAAAAGCAACAGCGCAAATAAAAGCAGATAAAAAAGTCATCGAACAACAAGCAGAAACATTGCGGCAGCTAGATAAAATGAAATCTCGATTCTTTACTAATGTAACCCACGAATTGCGTACTCCGCTCACCTTGATCTTAGCGCCCATTCGTTCGGTGATCCAAAGTGGTGAATTGAGCAATTACAATTTTACCTTACTCAAAAAAGCACAAATGGGTGGAATGGATTTGATGAAATTGGTGCAGTCTATTTTGGGCCTCGCAAAAATGGAGGCGGGGAAAATGGAGCTGAACGAACAAACTGAATCGCTCTATCCCTTGATTCGCCGAATCGTTGCGGACTTCGAATCTCACGCCCAACGCGAGGGCATTCAATTCATCTTTCAATACCATCCCGAAAAAGATTTGCAATTGCTCTTGGATGCTGAAAAAATAAAAATCATTCTCCATAACCTCCTGTCCAATGCCATCAAATTTACCCTCAAGGGTGGACAAGTCAGTATTGAAATTTGGGATGAAGCCAACCACGTCAAAATGATGGTCAGGGATACCGGTCGAGGAATTCCTTCCCATGATCTACCCAATATCTTCAACCGTTTCTACCAATCTACTTTGCCCGATGCCCCCTCAGAAGGAGGCACTGGCATTGGACTGGCACTGACGCAAGAATTGGTGCAACTCATGCATGGTCGCATCTGGGTAAAAAGTGAATTTGGCCGTGGGAGTACTTTTTATGTCAAAATTCCACGAAAGGAAGTTTTGGGTGCCTCCGATCCAGAATCAGCAAAGATCAAGATCGATAGCTTGGGAGAAACGGCCATACAAGACTACCCCATGCCCCTAGCACTGCCTGTTTCTCCCAAAAGTACAATGGCCAGCCAAGCAACTGAAAGTATTTTAGTCGTCGAAGATAACCATGCACTCAAGAGCTATTTGAAAACTATTTTAAGTCCATCCTATCGGGTGTTGACCGCAGAAAACGGTCAAGCGGCTTTGGACTTGCTCCAACTCACCTCTTCTTCCCCAAAATCAGCACAAGCAATTGCGCGTCCATCCGCAATCATCTCTGATATCATGATGCCCGTTATGGACGGATACCAATTGTTGAAAGCACTCAAAGCAGCGGATGAATTTCGATTTATTCCCGTCATCATTTTGACGGCTAGAGCGGATACGCAAGATAAGCTGGAAGCTTTGCGAATTGGTGTGGATGACTACGTTTTAAAACCTTTTGTCGAGGAGGAATTACTGGTGAGAATTGACAATCTCGTCCACAATTATCGAGAGCGAGTTCGCCAGTTCGCTACCAAAGCAGGAGAATCTAACCCAACCACCTCCGAAGTCATCACCATTTCCAAAGAAGACCAGGATTGGCTCTCTGCATTAGAAAAACAGCTACAAAGCCAGCTCGACAACAGTAAGTATTCCATCGCCCAACTCGCCGATGATTTGGCCATTAGCGAACGTCAACTGCGGCGGCGCATCAAACAACTGATTGGCATCACGCCTGCTCAATATTTGAAAGCCGTTCGCTTAAAAAAAGCACGACAACTACTAGAACAAAAAACGTTTAAAACGGTGGCACAAACAGCTACTGCCGTCGGCTTTCAAGATGTAAAAGTCTTTTCTCGCAATTTTTACCAACAATTTGGCCGATATCCCTCAGAATATTTAAACTATTGACGATCAGATCATTAAAAACCAAGGCGTCCGTTTGACCCTCCCTATTTGTCCGCTTCACCTCCCCCTCTCATCAAAATGACCGTTCTAGCCCCCTGGTTTGTCCGAAATATTACATCAGGATAGTTCACCTTTGAATGCGTAATTGATGCTGCATGGCATCTAATGATTGCCAACAGCTGATTGGCCAAAGCCAATTTACCCAAAAGTATTTGTTCCCCCCCTCCTTGATCTTCCCCCTTTGAAACGCCTTCCCTTTCCACCTTTTTCTAAAGCTACTTTTGCAAAGTGGAGCTTCCAGGTAGTCCCACACTTACAAAAGTTGGTTTTTCTCTTTTTTTAATAAAAAATCGAATTATGTCCCAGTGTAAAAATTTTGTAGTTGTACTATTGTTACTTCTATCTCACCTTTCAACAGAAGCACAACAGCAAACAATGATTGATAAACGGGCAAAAGCCATGTTCAAGACTGCCAAAAGTGTAGTACTAAGGAATGATGGCAGTATTGCTTTCGCAAAATTTGAATCGAAAAAAGGCATCAATCCAGTCGCGTTTATCCGCAATCATAAAGAAAGACTTGGGTTGAATGCAGACGGTCATTTAGCATCCTATCAAACGCATCGCGACCCACTGGGTTTTACGAGCGAGAAATTCAAACAATATTACAAAGGAGTAGAAGTATTGAATGCGACGGCTATTTTTCATCAGAAAGCAGGGGCAATCGTTTCGATGAACGGACGAATCATGCCCCATTTAGAAATGGACATTCAAGCAAATTTAAAGGAAGAAGTAGCCCTAAAACTGGCATTGGCCAATATTAATGCTAAGCAGTACCGATGGGAGCAGGAACATACAAAGGAAGCGCCTCATCTTCCCGTGGCCAAATTGGGTATTAGTTCCAAAGACTATTCTTTTTTGGCTTCAGAAATGAGATTGGTTTATGTATTTGACATCTATGCCTTGCAACCCTTGGGCAGATACCATATTGAAGTGGATGCACAAAGCGGAGCAATTGTAAACAAATACAATTTGATTCATCACAATGATGTTCCTGCTAGCGGCGCATCGCATTACAATGGAACGGTACATTTTACGGCAGATTCGATGGCCACCAACTTGTATCGACTTCGAAATGATGCAAAAAATATCACCACGCAAAGCCTCAAGAATGGATACTATCCCTGGCAGGATGCCGAGGATGTGGTCAGCAATGATCGCAGCTTTGCGGGAGATTCCGTTCAGACTGCGGTGAGTGCACATTGGGCAACAGAAGCCGCCTATGATTATTTCTTTGATCGATTTGGCTTATCAGGATACAATGGGGGAATGGCGATCAATGCCTTTGTCAATTATGGGAACAATCAGGCCAATGCTTTTTGGGATGGTTTCGGCTTTTATTATGGCGATGGAGGACATCAAACCACCCCACATGTCTGCTTGGATATCGTGGGGCACGAGTACACGCATGCCATCACCTATTTTTCGGGGGGACTGATTTATCAGAATGAACAGGGAGCCCTCAACGAATCCTTTAGTGATATTTTTGGTCACAATATCGAGGTATATAAAAACCCATCGGGAGCGAGCTGGAGTGCGGGCAGTGAGGTATTCCCTAACGGAGGATCTTATCGGGAAATGAGCAATCCCAAATTGCGCAGTCAACCGGATACTTACCACGGTGAACACTGGGAGTATGGTAGCATCGATCATGGTGGGGTACATACCAACAGCGGAGTACAAAATTATTGGTATTACCTGATCGCAGAAGGTGGTTCGGGTGTCAATGACAAAGGATATCATTATCAAGTGTCCGGTATTGGTTTGGAAAAAGCGGCGCAAATCGCTTATCGAAATCTGACGGTTTACATCACGCCCAGTT
>JBCCSR010000228.1:0-7294 GCA_039199865.1 Bacteroidota bacterium | reverse complement strand
TGGATCTTCTTTGGCAATAATGAAATATTCATCAGCCATGGAATATACAACGGCACCTGGTGGCTACGACCATAGCGGTACGATTATCTTGGTTGATGAAAGTAGACGCGTTCGAGCCTTCGCCAATGGAACCGAAGAAGCCGCAGTCAGTCAATTTATGCTAGATATCGAAAAACTCCTGAATGAAGAAAAAAGGCTTTAAATTTCTGATGGCTGGTATTGCGATATCCGTGTTGATCCATGCCGCATGTCAGCCCAGTTATCCCCAGGGACAAGCCATTTATGAGCGCTATTGTGCAAGTTGCCACATGAAAAGTGGTGAGGGATTACGGGGCTTGATTCCCCCACTAGCACAAGCAGATTACCTAAAGAATCATCGGGAAAAACTCCCCTGTATCATTCGTTATGGTCTTGAAGGTCCCATCCAAGTCAATGGCAAAACCTACAATCAGCCGATGGCAGCGATTCCCGACCTCAATGAAACCGAAATTCACAATTTGCTCAACTATTTGTCCCAGGCTTGGGAAAATGATCTCCCCTATTTTAGCCCCAAAGAAATCGAAACCTCACTCGATAAATGTAATTAGTTTTTTATATAATTGTAACCTACTGGCTATCAATTCGTAAGATCCATAAAGACGAATATTTTACTTTTCTGCATAAGAGCCTAAAAATGCCCATCAACTGACAGGAAATTAATCGGGGGAAATGCGTTGATTCTACAAAAAGTATGTATTTTTGGGCAAACCGAATTTTCAAATTCACCTTATTAAGTATATGAAAAACATTTTTACCCTTGCGCTGTTGTTTTTTGCAGTGAGCCTTTTTGCTCAACCGGTTAACGATGATTGCGATGGCATTATAGATCTTGGTGTGGCTCCGATTTGTGATAGCACCGTTTACACCAACATCGATGCTACTGCCACTGACATCGGAAACGATAACATTCCTACCAATTGTAGCCAAGGTGGTGATTGGACCTTTACGGGCAGAGATGTCTGGTTTCAGTTCACTTCAAGCGACACGATTCTAGATTACTCTTTTACTGTAAATGGCGTTGGCACTGATCCGCTAAACAATCCACAAATAGCGATTTATCGCGGAGACATCTGTGGTTTCGATGAAATGGCCCTCTTTGCCTGCGCGCGGGCAGAAGATGGTGAAACGACCATTGAGTTGCAATTGGACGGTCTAGATTTTGACACGCCCTATTTTATTCGAATCAATGATTGGTCTCCCTCCGCAAGTCCCAACTCCGGAACGTTTAATCTGTGTATTAAAGAACAAGACCCCATCAATACCATCGATCAAGAAGGTTCTACGGCTTGTACTGGAGAGTTGTATGATTCTGGAGGGCCGGACGAAAATTATAGTCCGGACGAAAACAATACCTTTAGCATTTGTCCCCCTACTCCCAACAATGGTTGTGTCACGTTCAATTTACAGTATTTCAACATTGGAGATGCTGGCGATCAATTGAATTTTTACGATGGCCCCGACAACAATAGTCCACAAATCGTTTCTATCGATGGTTTCGATTTCAATGGAGACAACAACGGTGGGGTATGCTATACCGTACAGGCTTCCAGTGGTTGTTTGACCGTTGAATTGATTTCGGATGGACTCCTGGAATTTGAAGGTTTTGCAGCAACTTGGGAATGCTCCATCATGCCCTGCGAACCCCTACAACCCATAACCATCAATGATAATATTGATGATCAAGACATGATCGACAACATTACCACACCCCAAACCCTGGTCACAATTGCTACCATCATTTGTGAGCAAGGTGCTTATGGAACCTTTCTAGCTGGCGATGATACCGACCTGGGATTAGGACAAGGTTTACTTTTGACTACTGGTAGTGCCAATCAAGTTGCCGGACCAGCGCCTGGTGCCTCCATTTCAAATGGATTGGGCACCCCTGGAGATAGCGATCTAGATTATTTATCAGATTTGCTTGGAAATGGATCTTTGTCGAATGATGCTTGTATTGTGGAATTAGATGTTTTTGTGGCTACCAATGAGCTCAACTTTGAATACATTTTTGGTTCTGAAGAATACCCTGAGTTTGTTGGAGGTCAATTCAACGATATCTTTGCCTTCTTGATTTCGGGAGACGGCATTACGGGAGATCCCAACATTGACAATCAGTTGAATATTGCAACGCTCCCTGGCACCAATACTCCTGTAGAGATCAACTCGGTTAACAACTCTATTAACTGGCAATACTATCGCAATAATGAAGATGGCCAAAGTGTGGCTTACGACGGCTTGACTTCTGACTTTTTGGGGGTCAAAAAGAGCCTTACGGCAACTGCATCTGTAACGCCATGCCAAACCTATCATCTCAAATTGGCCGTAGCAGATCGTGGAGATGGCATTCTCGATTCAGGAGTATTTATCGGTGAATTGAAAGGAGGAACGCCCAATACGGCGCTCAATTCTTCCCTAGGTTTGGAATTTTTGGTTGAAGATTGTACTGGTTCAGAAGACGAAGTCACCATCACCCTCAACAACCCGCAAGAAGATGATCAAACTTATGTCGTCAACGTGGGTGGTTCGGCAACAAGAGATGTCGATTACATCCTAAATATGCCCGACACCATTACCATTCCATCGGGAGAAACCGAATTGTCTTTTAGTATTGTTCCAATTTCTGACGGAATTTTCGAAGGCCCAGAGACCATCACTATCCAATTGACCAATGATTTTGGCTGTGGTGTGGTCGAGTTGGCCGTTTTGAATATCAATTTGTTGGACGAACCCATTGTAGAAATCAATAGTGGTGTCGATACGGTACTGGTCTGTCAAGATAGCTGTGCTTCCTTGAGCGCCTTTGGTGGGGCCACTTATTTTTGGACCCCTCCCGGTTTGTTTGATGATGATACCAGCCCAATGCCCATCGCTTGCCCAGATTCGAGCCAGTGGATTACCGTTTCCGGTTCTATCGGTGCTTTGCCAGGTTGTTCTGATGTTGATTCTGTATTCTTACAAATCATCGATCCAACGATGGATGTCGTTACCATGGATGAAACCAATATTTGTGAAGGGGACAGTGTTCAACTGAGTGCCGTCAACAATGTCAATGATTTGAATTTGACTTGGTCTCCCACCGCTGGTTTGGATGATCCCAACAGTCCTACGCCATTGGCGATTCCGTCGGTGACTACTACCTATACTGCTACCGTTGATGTGTTTGGCTGTTTGGCCACCGATCAAATTACCATCAATGTCGATCCTTTTGATTTTCCCGAAGTAACGGATGATATGATTATTTGCCAAGGCTCTGTCGTGCAATTGGCAGATGCCCTTCCAGGCTCTACTACTCAATTTGAATGGAGTCCTGCCGATTTTCTGGATGATGCCAATATTGCTGGTGCAACCGCGACCTTAAATACTACGGGCACCATTAAATATGTACTCACCGCAACGAGTGAAAGTGGATTTTGTAGTCAACAAGATTCGGTAGAGTTCAATGTTTTACCCGCTGAAGTTTCCATTCAAGAGGGAGACACCGCTTTCCTCTGTTTGGGAGACAGCATCCGCTTAAATGCTTTTACCAGTACGGGTGGAGCAGGACTGAATTGGTTTCCCGATGATTCCATTAGCAATACCACCAATACAGAAGTGACGGTCTTCCCTACCGTTTCTACTTGGTATTTTGCCTCATTGGATGTGGGGGGCTGTTCTGTTTTAGATTCCATTTTTGTCCGCGTAGATTCTTTACCAGATTTGTCTATCTCCCTAGATCCAGAAAAAGATCCTTATTGTTCTGGTGAGTTTGTGACCCTCTCCTCTCCCATTTTTGATCCGGATGATTATCCCGATATCGAGCACCTTTGGTTCCCATTCGCTGGACAAGAAACAGATTCTACCTTCCTCAATTTGGTCGTCTCAACTTTTGATACCATCACCTATTTTAGAGCAACTACCAATAATGCTTGTTCAGACACTACGGAAGTGACCCTCAATGTACTGCCGCCAATTGTTTTGGAAATCACCAATGATACGACGGTATGTGAAGGAGAAATGGTTCAATTAAATGTCAGTAGCGATGATCCAGATGCGACTTTCACCTGGATGCCCGATGCAGGACTGTCTTGTTCGGATTGTCCCAATCCAATAGCCACTTTGACGGATACCATAGATTATACGGTAACCGGAGAAGTGTTTGGCTGTCCAGCCTTTGAGGATGTAGTAATCAACGTAGAAAATGAACCGGTGTTGGAATTGGCTCCTGATCCTACCATATGTCTGGGAGAATCGGTGATGCTCAATTCCCTTATTGATCCTAACGCCACTTACGAATGGACCAGTAATGATCCTAACTTCGGAACGGTTACCGATCCGACGCCAATGGTTAGTCCAGATAGTTCTTACACTTATTTTGTGACCATGAGTAAAGAGGCCTGCAATAGCATACAGGGAGAAGTCAATGTCAACGTCATTATCAATATCCTACAAATTCAAGTGATACAACGGTTTGTGCTGGAGATACCGTCCAGTTGGATGTGACGAGTACCTCCCCGGATGCGACCTATTCCTGGTTGCCCGTTGCGGGACTGAGTTGTTCAGATTGTCCAACGCCAACTACGGTGTTGAGTGATACCATTCAATATATCGTGGTGGTTGATGCGGAAGGCTGCGTGACCAACACTTCCTTTATGGTCAACGCCGTTGAGCGACCAGAACTTGCTTTGCCAAGCGATACAACCCTATGTGCGGGTGAACCCATTAATCTCAATAGTGCCAACGCAGATCCCAACGCAACTTACACTTGGACTAGTAATAATCCCAACTTTACAGATATTAATAATCCTTCCCCAACTATCAGTCCAGATAGTACTTATACTTACAGTGTGGTTTTGGAAAAAGATTTCTGTACCACATTGGAGGATGAAGTCACGATAGGTGCCGTCATCAATGAGTTGACAGTGAGCCCTGATGTTGATGCCTGTCCATTCGATACCGTACAGTTGAGTGTTGTAAGTACTTACGAAGATGCGACGTATAGCTGGGAACCAATAACTAATCTGTCTTGTACGGACTGCCCCAACCCCATGACTTTCTCTAGCGATACCATTCAGTATACTATCAATGTAGATGCAGATGGCTGTTTGGCATTTGCCTTTGTAACTTTGAATACGGTACGCATGCCTGAGGTGACCTTACCCGATACTTCAGTATGCCTTGGCGAACCTGTTCCCTTGAATAGTATCAATGATCCAGTTGCTACTTACAGCTGGACTTCTACCGATCCTGATTTTACGGATGTCAACAATCCAACACCAACGGCCACTCCTTTGGTGGATGCGACTTATAATTTGGTGGTTGAGAAAAACAATTGTACCGAAGAACATGAAGGTTCTGTCGAAGTAATCGAACCCGCGACGCTAGAAGTAGATGGAACGATGAATGTTTGCCTGGATGATCAAGTGGAATTGATCGCTACGGCCATCCCTGCTTCTTCTCAGGATAGGTTCGACTGGGCACCCGACGGGGCAATGGACGCGGTCAATGCTTTCACTGCCGATCAGTTGGGTACTTTTAGATATTTTGTCACCTTCTCGAATACTTGTGATGTTATTACGGATTCCATCGATTTTGTCGTTCGTGATGTTGCACTTGTTACCGATGACTCTCTCCAATTTCCAGAGGAACTCATTGGAGCAAATGGTTGCTACAGCGAGGGAGAACGTTTTACTATTTCCGTGAATGGCTTAAATCCCCAGGATGAAGTCAGTTGGGTGCAAAATGGCGTAGCCATTGGCGTTGGCCCAGCAATTGAAGTGCAAGTCATCCAAGAAATGGAGATCTTCCAGGCCATTGTAACGACACAATTTGGGTGTAGTACAACGATTGAAAAAGAAATCTGTGTCAACGAAGCCATGATCGATATGCCCAATGCCTTTACCCCAGATTCAGATGGATTCAATGATTATTTTGCTCCAGTAACCCTTGGTTTGTACGAAATGCCAACGACCTTCCGAATTTGGAATCGATTTGGTCAATTGGTTTACGATAATGGTAACCCTCAAGGCTGGGATGGAACCCACAAAGGTCGACTCGCTCCTTCAGATGTTTACATTTATCACATCATCGTCCGAGACTTTACAGGAGAGGTGTTTGAAGACAGTGGTGAAGTGACCCTTATCCGCTAGTCAACACCAGCATCAATACTTCAATCTTAAATCCCGAACTTTCAAAATGAAAATTCGGGATTTTTTCTTTTACCGGTCAATGTTTGTTTGAGGAGACTTGGACTAATAAGGTAAATCTTGGAGCAATTCCTTATCCTGAACAAGAATTTTACTGCCTTTAATATCGAGTAAGCCATCCGATTTGAATTCGGCCAGCGTTCGAATGACCGTTTCCTTGGCCGTCCCCGTCATACTCGCTAAATCCTCACGGAGCATCGTAATCTCCGCTTTACCTGCAGACTCATAACGATCATACAATTGAAGTAAAGCCTCTGCGACCCGCTTTCGAACAGAATTATAAGCTAAATTGAGCAACTGGGATTCCTTTGCGGTAATGTTATTGGCCAACATTTTAATGAGCTGAGCAGCAACATTGGTATTTTTGTGGAGTAGCCCCAAGAAATCTTCTTTGGGAATGACGCGCATTTCGCAACCTTCCAAGGCTTCTGCACTCTCCATGTGTACGCCATTTTGAATGAGTGGAAGATAGCCCAAAAATTCTCCTTCTTTGTGGATATCTACAATCAATTCTTTCCCAAAATCATTGGTCTTAAAAATTTTCACCTTGCCTTTTGCAATGAAGTAAAGTTGGTGGGGATAAGTCCCCTCTTCGTAAATCAAATCTTTTTTGCGATAGTAACGAATCTCTCGATCTTTTGATAGATCTTCAAATGCCGCATAGGCTTTGGCTTCTTCCATAAATTGCCCCAGGCTTTGTTCTGAACCATCAAAACTTTGCCGCAATCGTTGACTTTTTTCCAGGCGCAACTCTATGGCATCCAACAATTCAACATCGTCGAAAGGTTTGGTAATATAGTCATCAGCGCCTAAATTCATGGCCCGACGAAAGTCCCCTCTTTCCGTTTTCGCCGTTAGAAAAATAAAGGGAATATCCGCAGTCTCCTGCCTTTTACTTAAAATGCGAATGACCCCAAAACCATCCATTTGTGGCATCATAATGTCACAAAGGATCAAGTCAGGTTGATGATTGATGGCGGTTTCAACGCCGATTCGACCATCTTGGGCGGTTAGTACCTGATAATTAGATAAACTCAGAATTTCAGCGACATTCTCTCTGACATCCCTATTGT
>JBCCSR010000227.1:0-7299 GCA_039199865.1 Bacteroidota bacterium | reverse complement strand
TTAGCTCAATTGAGCCCCCTCACCCAACCTTTTATTCCACCATTCCCGTCTTACTGAATAAAGACGCTTTTACAGCAATAAGCCGAAAAGCGCAGAAGAATTACTGGTTTTCGTGTACTCAAAGGAGTAAGGAGTACACCTTCCATTCGCCAATTACAGGGAAAATCCACTGGGTATTTTCCCTTTTTTTATGCTGTACCCCACCTACTTTAATGAATGCCCTCTAAGGATTTCTGGAGGATCTGTCCAGTCAACATTCACAAAAGATTGGAAAAATTTGAAAAGTAAACAAAAAAATGATATTTTAGCAACAAATAAGTGATAAAATAACGGAAAAACAATCCTTCTAAAAAGAAAAAGCGATGACCACGAAACAGCAAGAGGCATTTGATGCATTCATTGAGCAGTCGTATGAGGCGACTCAACAACAAGAATACTGGACCATTACCAAGGATTTACTCCAGCCCAGTATGGATCAAATAAAAAGTTGGCCCGATGAAAAGAAGGTCCACTTTATCATTCATTGCATCCAACAAATTGATCAGTACATACACCGTACGGCTGGAAAAAAGCACGAAGGCAAACCAGCCAGCCTATACCGTATCAGAGCCATTTATATCGAGCAGTTGTTCAAGACCAAACTGGTTTTACGAGCAGAAGATGTCAAAAATTTACAAGTGGCTTTTTGTGATCATAAAATACGGGGTTGGGACGATCCGAGTGAGTGGCCCATCCATCCTTTTCTCAAATTAGTTGACCAACAATTCAAGGTAAATCCTTTGCCCGCTTTAATCAGCACATCCTTGACTGAGCTGCGCAACAAACTCCTTCCCTACACCAAAAACGAACACAAAGCCATTGAAAAAATCATCCACAAAATAGACGGCCTCCTCTTTGCAGACCAAAATGATCCCGATGCCGTTCGCCCAATTTTATTTCTGGAAAGCGATCAGTTGGCTCCACAGGCCAATGCCATTATTGCAGCTCTCCCCAAGGAAGAAAGGCAACTTTGGTATCCAATTATCGGCGTCGCGATGAAAGTAAGTGGTGGAAAACCCAAGCAGCAATTCCTAGACAATAGTGCAATTCTATTGGAAAAGCTCGGATTTGCGGCTTTTAAAAAAACCGTTCTACCCATTTTTCAACTCTTTTATCAACTAAAGGAAGAGGTGACTAGAGAAACGCTTGGGTATGGAGCTTACACCTATCAGTCTATTAGCACCCAATTTCTTAGCCATCAAAATGCCATCATTTTAAAAGGTTTGGTATGGATTTGTAGTCAAGCCCATGATGACGAACTGCTACGTACCCTGGCGATGGTGGCCGAGCGGGCTTATCGCAAAGTTCCCGGTAGGGGTCCAGCTGCGGCCGCCATTGGCAATGCTTGCTTCTTTACTCTAAATCAGTCCGATGGCCTTACGGGCATTGGTCAACTTTCCCGGCTCAAAGTTCGAATCAAACAATCCAATGCCAAAACCCTGATCAACAATTATCTCAATAAATCTGCCAAGGCCAAAGGCATCACAATTGCCGAAATTGAAGATATGGCCATCGAAGACTTTGATTTAAAGGAAGGAGGCGTTCTGGCAACTCCTTTTGAGGATGTTCAAGCCAGAATAAGCATTAGCGCAGTTGGCAAAACCCTTTTGGAATGGATCAAACCAGATGGAAAAATCCAGAAGTCGGTACCGGCCTTCGTCAAAAAAGAACATGCGGAAGCGTTGAAACAACTCAAAGCGACCAAAAAACAAATCGAGAAGATGACCTCTGCTCAAAGAGACCGCATTGATTTGATGTTTAGAAGTCAACGGGAATGGGATTGGACTGCTTTTGAGCAGCAATACCTCAAGCATGGCCTCATGTCCTATCTAGTACAAAAACTCATCTGGAGCTTCCAACGGGGAGAGGAAATGATTTCAGCCATGTACATCGATCAGCAGTGGACGCAAGTAGATGGACAACCTTTTACCCCTTCACCCGATGCAAAAGTTAGTCTCTGGCATCCTGCCATTTACAATATGGATACCATCCAGAGTTGGAGAGATTTTTTGATTGACCAACAAATCCAGCAACCTTTGAAACAAGCATTCAGAGAAGTCTATTTATTGACGGAAGCAGAAATCAATACCAATACCTACAGCAATCGTATGGCAGCCCACATTCTCAAGCAGCATCAATTCAATATGCTGGCCAAAACACGAGGTTGGAAATATGCATTGATGGGAGCTTATGATGATGGTCGCTACAACGAAGCCGCTTCCCTTGCACTTCCCGAACTTCAACTCTGTGCCGAATTTTGGATCAATGAGTTACACGATGAAGATGCGACCAATGAAACAGGCATTCATTTGTACATCGCTACCGATCAAGTTCGCTTTATCGATCAGCGAGATAGGACCGTCAAGGAACTGGTCGATATCCCTCCAATTCCCTTTTCCGAAGTGATGCGAGATGTAGATCTTTTTGTAGGAGTCGCTAGTGTCGGCAATGATCCAACTTGGAATGATTCGGGAGGTTTACCTGCCCATCGCGATTATTGGCAATCGTATTCTTTCGGAGATTTGACGGAAATTGCAAAAAACAGAAAAACATTGTTAAGCAATTTGGTTCCTCGGCTCAAAATTAAAGCGGTAGCCGAAATCAAAGGTAATTTCCTAAAGGTTCGTGGCAAAATGAGGACTTACAAAATTCACATTGGGAGTACCAATATTCTGATGGAACCCAATGATCAATACCTGTGCATCGTACCCGATCGAAGTCAAAAAAATCTTACGGGGAAATTGTTTATTCCCTTTGAAGGAGACAAAGGTCTGTCCATTGTTTTGTCCAAAGCCTTTTTGCTCGCCAAAGATGATGAAATTCAAGACCCCACCATTATTTCCCAAATTCAGCGATACTGAAAACAAAATACCCAAGTTCAGCGATTGAACTCGGGCATTTTTCAAAGGGTCTATTCTTTGTTCGAACCAGGTTAAATAGACGCTCACATATAAGATGATAAGCTATTGCTTCTTTTTGCTAAAAGTGGTCGCATCGAATCTTTACGTTACTCCCGACGTTGGAGGGAGTGGAACGGCCTAATTTCGGCTTCTGTTGTTGTGCTTTGCGCGACGAATATTTTTATTGGCCTTGTTTTGTTTTTTGTGGATCACCGCTCTTTCTCTTTTGGTGACCACACCATCGGCTTTCGCTCTTTTCTTGGTTCTTTGTACACTGGCTTGTTGTTGCTGTAAGCGAATCGTTTCTCGCTTAGTCAATTCCCCAGATTTAACTCCCTGGTGAATGCGCTTTTGTTGATTGATTTGTCGATCTTTTACTTTTGGAGTGGCGGTTTGTGCTTGTGTTGTCCATCCCAAGGCAAAAAAGAAGAATCCGAATAAGAGAATTTTAGCTTTCATTTCAAATAGGTTTTTAGATTTTTAAATGCCAACGTTTGCTGAGTGATCTATCCGGGGAGCGCTTTCAAATCAATGCCATCTTGTTGGTTACGCTATCTTTGACCTAGATCACGAGCAGAGGTTTAAATCATGATTCATTTTTTTCTAAAAAAAATTTCACTTCAAACATTAGACATTGATAACCAGTAACTTATACCACAAAAATAATCAATAAAAATACTTTCGCTCGTCCCATGATCTCTCTATTGATCAACCAACCTTTCAGCAAAAATTGTTTTATCGTTGTGTGAAAAATGGAGTACAACAAGCGAAAAGTGGAGTACCCATTTCCCGTTTCTCCCATTCATTAGCTACCAAATGATTTCATCTGGAATCAAGAAAAAAGTATTTTTAAACCTATTTTAGATGCATCAACTGTCCACTTTGAACCGGTAAAACAATACTTATGCAAGAGCAAAACGCTTTCAAGAAAAAGGTACTCATCGCAGGATGTGGCGTCATCGGTCTTACAACGGCCTGCTATCTACAAGAGCAGGGCTATGAGGTGAGCATTGTCAGTAAGGATCTGCCTCCGCAGACGACCTCTGCCAAAGCTGCCGCCATTTGGTTGCCATTTAAGGTAGAACCCAAAGATAAGGTCAACCGTTGGAGTCGCTTGGCTTATGATTACTACGTTGAGTTGGCCCAAATTGCCAATAGCGGCATCTCGATGATCGACTTTATTGTACTAGCCCCCAATAATGATCCACCAGAATGGTTGGATGCCTTACCCGCAGAGGCAGTGCATCCCACCCCTTCCGGGCTCCTTCCCTCCGGTTATACTTTTGCCCACACCCTACGGGTTCCCCTGATCGAAACCCCGATCTATCTCCAATACTTATGGCAAAGTTTTCTCAATAGTGGAGGAACAATAAATCTTCAAACCATTGAACAAATCAGTGATTTACAACAGGAAGAAAAAATCATCATCAACTGTACGGGCTTGGGGTCAAAGACCTTGCTGAATGATGCCCTGCTCTACCCCATCCAAGGGCACTTGGCCAAAATTCCAGTGAAAGAGGGCATTCGATGTATTGCCGATGATGATGGTCCCAACGCCCTTTCCTACGTCATCCCTCGAAAAGATGCAATTATCTTAGGAGGAACCGCCAAAGCCAACGATCACAATACTGCGGTCGATGAAGCTACCGTTGCAGCCATCAAAAGTCGTTGCTCCAATATCGAACCCAATATCAAAGACCTCCCCATCTTTGAAACCATGGTCGGACTACGTCCAGCCCGAACTGCAATTCGATTGGAGTATGATGCGCAGCAAAACATTTACCACAATTATGGTCACGGAGGTGGAGGTTTTACCGTTTCCTGGGGTTGTGCCCAAGCACTAGCGGAATTAATCGCAAGCCATTCTTAAGAAAGTACCCTTCACGGACGATACCGTAAAGGGCACAAGATTAAATGTCCATATATAATAGACATGGGATATAAATCATTATCCATTCTCCTTGAGAGATAGAAATGGCAGTCTTATTCGTTAGTGTTGAATTTGCTAATATTCCAATTCGGAGGACGATGCAGCCCTCGTCTGATGGCTCAACTGATGAGCCTTGATAATAATGGGGTAATTAGTTGTTTCATTTACATTTGGAGGGTAACCTAAAGTGTAAACGAAACGCGGTATGTTCCACAGATGCAGCTAAGATATTAAAATAATTGTTTATTGGCAAATCCAAGTTCGCTCATTTGACCTATAGAAGATAAAAACAAAACTTAATTTTTGTATCTTATTTTTTGAGTGAGTCCTTTTAAAGTTTATCAGAAGGCTGAATGCTTTAAAGCAGCTTTAGCTAACAATTTCTACCTGACAATCAACGTTCACTACAATATGAAAAACCTATTAATCCTACTCTGCTTTCTCCCCCTTTACCAAGTCAATGCACAAATTGATGCCGATGCATTCAAACAACTGCAATTACTCGAAGCAGAAATGCAGGGATTGGCAAAGACCTTACTTTTAGATTCCATCCAAGAAAATCGCCTTCTGGCCAATCAGACTTTAAAAGTCAAAATGGAAGAAGCACTCAACATAGAAGGAAGCTTCGACTATCCTTTCGATAGCTTGGTCAACCTCTCTTTCCAATACCCGGATGATCGTAGTTTTCGAATCATTACCTGGCAATTGTATGTCGATCTAGAGGACTATCGTTATGCTGGCTACATTCAGACCAATGCCGCAAAGCCCCAAGTAACCCCCTTGAAAGA
The DNA here is from genome assembly GCA_039199865.1 of Bacteroidota bacterium. GTDB lineage: Bacteria > Bacteroidota > Bacteroidia > Chitinophagales > Saprospiraceae > JALZUU01. Next base: position 1,642 of record JBCCSR010000227.1, on the reverse strand, counting down.
TCAATCCAAAACAGTGGAAGATCCCGAGTATGATGTATTGGATGGTGCCAATTGGTTTGGTGGAGTCTATTATAAACTCATGCAGTTCAAACATTCCAAAGGCCAACGCTATCTTCTTTTTGGATACAATGGGTACAAATTATTTCACAAACGGAAGTTTGTCGATGTTCTATATTTTGAAAATGGACAAGCCGTTTTTGGCGATGACGTCTTTCAATCTGATCAGCCCAACCGACCAGACTTGGCCAAAAGTAGAATGGTTATGACCTACTCTGCCGAGACGATGGTCAAACTCAATTACGATGAAAATTTAGACATCATTATTTTCGATAACCTCATTGCGGGTGCAGGCAGTCTTCCCGGACAAGGCCCCGTCATGGTTCCCGACGGTTCTTACAGTGGCTATCGACTCAAAAAGGGGAACTGGGTATTTGTCGAAAAAATCTTTGATCATATCTACGAAACGACGCCTCGCCCACATCCTATTTTGAATGGTAGACGAGGGAAAAATGTTTTTGGAAATCGTTAGTTGGGGCATGGGCAGGAAGTGATCATTTCCAAAGTCTGTTACAAATAAGTCTGTTACAAATATCATCCTTGGTTTTGCCGGGCGGCTAAGTCGGCAATTGACTCCCCCTCCAAAAGAGCTTAAACCGATCAAATAATAGTCCACTCTCCTCTCCACGAAGTTTTGTATCTTGGGATTTTATCGCTATCCCATTGCTTGTTATGTCAAAATCAGAACCTTTCCGCTCCCACAAGATGACGGTTGAAAAAACGGCCCATTTCTATACCATCGGACAAGCCGGACCACACATCGAATACCTTTGGATTACCTGTCATGGCTACGGACAAATGGCCAGTAGCCTCATTCGTAAATTTAGCGATTTGGATGACGGAAAAACCTTGATTGTCGCACCCGATGGTTTATCGCGCTTCTATTGGCCAGGATTGGGGGGAGTACCCGCTACCTCGTGGATGACCAGGGCAGATCGCTTGGATGAAATTGCGGATTATACCCGCTACCTTCGCCAACTCTATGATCAATGTATGGCCAATGTACCAGCTCACACCAAGGTCATTCTCTTTGGGTTCTCCCAAGGTTGTGCCACGCAGATCCGCTGGATGATGCGAGAAAAACCCAACTATCATGCCCTGGTACTCTGGGCGGGTTTACTGCCCGATGATTTGGATTATCGCCCTCATGAGGCTTACTTTGGCCAGCGTCCTTTTTACTGGTTGTACGGTGATCAAGATGAATTTGTCATTCCCAAAAGAATCGAATGGCACCAACAGTTTGCCGAAAAAATGCAGCTCAAATTCGATACAATTATTTTTCCAGGAAAACATGAAGTCAATCGAGAAGTCTTGAAAAACTTGTATGAAAGGATCAAACGAGAAAGTGCTTAGCCAATGGTCGTTTCCCTCCTTATCTTGGGGATGGAAAAAGCTTATAGCATAAGATTAAGCCATACTGGTCACCCATGAATTTCTCTTTGGGCATGCTGTTGGATCTCCTTTAACACAATCGTTACTCTTTCCTCATTGGTCAAATCGCCATTGATTTCAACTACCGGACAACTCATATCTTTGATCCAATTTCGGTGTTGGGTAATGCTGTGTCCATTAGAGGTTGGCTCAT
>JBCCSR010000226.1:0-7302 GCA_039199865.1 Bacteroidota bacterium | reverse complement strand
GAGAAAAACAAAATAAAAATAAGATATCAATCAGAAACCAAGTCTGCTGAAAATTGGGAAATCATTCATTTTGAAATGACTGATTTCACCGGAGCCTATCATTCCAAACATTTCAAACTGGTCAATCAGGGAAAAGCAACATTTTGGGATTTTCCAGAAGCCCTGTACAAAAGCAAGTCCCCCGCAAATGACGAGCATCCAAACAATGGATGGTGGTTGACCCTCTGGAAGATGATTTCAAGATACCTTTCATAAACAGCACTTTTCAAGGTGAAAACAATTACTTTAGCAACTGACAATCTTTAAATCATCAAGCCGTACCTAAAATCATGCTTCAAGTTGGTATCACCGGAGGAATTGGAAGTGGCAAAACGACGGTTTGCCGTATTTTCGAAACATTAGGTATCCCGGTTTACTATGCAGATGATCGAGCAAAAGCCATTATGGTGGAAGACGAAGATTTGGTTAAAAAAATGCGCCAACTGTTCGGTTCTGATGCTTATCTCCGGGATGGACAACTCAATCGCCCTTTTATCGCCTCCATTGTTTTCAAAGACCAAGCAAAATTGAAGGAACTCAATGCCTTGGTTCATCCTGCCGTGCGAGAAGATGGCATTCGTTGGCATACATCGCAAAAAAATGTTCAATAAACAGTAAAGGAGGCCGCCTTGCTTATCGAAAGTGGAAACTACAAGGTGCTTGATAAAATCATTACCGTTTCTGCTTTTAAAACATTGAGATTGCAAAGAGTGATGAAACGCGACCAGAGCACTGCCGCACAAGTCAAAGCTAGAATGAACAAGCAAATGCCCGACCGAGAAAAAAAAGTACTGGCCGACTTTGTCATATATAATAACAGTCGTCGCTTGCTGATCCCCCAGGTCATGAAAATTCATCGACAACTCGTCAAGTTGTCCAAATAGTAAAATTAGGGCTTAGCCATTCGAACGATCTTTGGACGGAAGGTTCCTAGTACGTCAATCAGGTTTCGCTGGTAATTCATCACTTGATGAATGTCTTTGTAAGCCAGAGGAGCTTCATCCAAACCTCCACCAATCAATTCCACCCCTTCCGATTTTAGATACTTGTTCAGGGCACTCTGAGTAATCGATTGCTTGGCCTTGGTTCGAGACATTTTTCGACCAGCACCGTGGCTCGCAGAATGAAATGAAGCCTCATGCCCCTTACCTCTCACAATAAAACCGGGAGCAGTCATCGATCCCGGAATGATACCCAAAACACCTTTCCCAGCAGGAGTTGCGCCTTTACGATGGACAATCAGGTCCTTACCATCGGGGCTCTTTTCTTTCCAAGCAAAATTGTGGTGATTTTCAATTCTAGAGACGGGCTGTAATCCCAAGGCTTTGCTCAAGCGAGCATGAATGTGATGATGACAAGCAGAAGCATAATCACCTGCTAAATTCATCGCCAGCCAATATTCCATCCCCGCTTCGCTTGATAAATCCAACCAAGCCAAGTGTTTGGCCGCCTTGGGGAGTCGACATTGCTCCATGGCCAAATTGGTAAAGTGTCGAGCGACATTGGCCCCCAGCCCGCGAGATCCCGAATGAGATAAGAGGCCTAGATATTGGCCATACTCCAATCCCACTTTGTCATCGTGTTCATCGATCTGTACGATACCAAATTCTACAAAGTGGTTACCGGAGCCCGAAGTACCAATTTGTCGATAGGCCTTGTTTTTCAGTTGACGAAGCAAAGGAATTTCCGAAAACTCCTTTCGCTCTAGCACCGCATCGTCCATAGGCAAATCATGCTCTTTCTGTCCAAAGCGGGTATGTTCACGCAAATCTTTTTTGAGTTGGTATTTATTTTTTTCAAGATAGTCTCCTGATACCTCGTAAATACTCAGACACATTCGACAACCAATATCCATTCCAACGCCGTAGGGAATTACTGCATTCTCGGTGGCCAAAACCCCTCCGATGGGTAAACCGTAGCCGTGATGTGCATCTGGCATTAAGGCGCCACCAATCGCAACGGGCAATCGCATCGCAACATCCATTTGTTCCTGGGCATTCTCACTAATTCCCTCTAGCCCATAAACGGAATAATTGATTGGCGTATCAGCCAGCGCGATTTGGGGATTCAAGTTTTTTTCAATTGGTTTTGTACTTTGAACCAGCTGCTTGGCCAAAGAACCCAGTACTGAATCCTCTACATAGGCTTTAGGTTGGACCAGTACCTTTTGTAGGATCTCTAGAGCCGCTTCTTTTGTATGATATTTGAAATGCGACTTCATGATTCCCATTGCCATAGTACTCAGTTTTCCCGAAGGATAACCCAATTTCCTAAGATCTTTTCCGCGAAGTTTTAATTTTGCCATTCGTGTAATTAATTGAACATGGGCAATACAATTTCCCAAGAAAAAAAGTTCAGTTGCTCATTTTTATCTTCTCCCTATCTATAGATTTTCCCGCAAAATACACTTTAGTAATTTCGTTCATATCTATAAAAAAATGGTCACAAGCCTGTCGAAAAAGAACAAAGTGAGGCGGTACAAACCTGGTGACAGTACGTTCATGTTGCTAAAAAAAGTGGGAAGAAATGTAATGGGCAAAAAAAAACTCAAATACCTATCGAACAAGAAGAAACACATTAATTAAAATAAAATCAATCCGAAAAAAAATTGAAAAAAAAATTTTAGCGCAATTTTTGTTACTAAAATGCGTAGCAAATTTGTTGCTCCTTCCCCAAAGGTATTCCCCTAAATAGTCTACCCCTTCGTTTTCCCCTCCACTAATTTTGGATAGTCTTTTCCCCTCAAATATATCGTTCCCCTCTGGTTTTTCAGTCAACGCTCAGTCTATTGTAAATCTTTGCCTTGACTCTTTTTCACCTAAATTTCATTACATGACATTACGTAGACCACCTGTCCTCAACACAAAACAAAAAAAACCAGACAAACACTGTTTAAAAATTCCAAGTATTTTAGCATTCCTTTGCCTTTTGATTCTTCCGCTGGGAGTTCAGGCCAATCCAAATTCATGCAACAATGTCACCGATGGTGGAGAAATAGGCAGCAATGAAGTTCATTGTGGGCCTTTTACTGCTGCTACCATTGCCAGTCTTTCTGCTCCAACGGGAGGAACTGGAAATATTGAATACATTTGGATGAAAACCACAGACCCAAGTCTTCCAATCGAAAACTGGGAGCAGGTCAGTGGGGCAAACGATCCAACGATCGAACCCGGCTACATTAGTACCACCACCTATTTTTTGCGTTGTTCGCGAAGAGAGGGTTGCTCCATTTGGCAAGGAGAGTCCAACAAGGTTGTTTTAGTCGTCAACAGCAGTACAGTCGGTTGTGGCGAAAACACAACTGCTCTGGACATCACCGGAAATGCCGCTAAAATTGTCGAAAACGCTGGAGCTAGCTATTCTTCTCAAGCCATTGGTCCAATGGATGATCTCGGAGCAGAGTTCTATGATGACAATGATCATCTCGTCCTAGGGCTCAACTACACTCTGGAAGCAGGAAGTCAGTACACCATTTCCTGGAAATACCGTTTTTACAACAGTTCTTATACTGGCGGTGCCAAACTAGATGTTTACGAATCAATTGATGGGATCAACTTTACGTTCAACAGCACACTTGAAACGGAGGTCAAAGCATTCTTCATCAGTACGACCATTAGTACGGTGACCGATGCCCGATTCATCAAGTTGGTCAACCCTGGCGGTGCACCCGATTTTGAGGTCGATGCCATCTCTTATTGTAAAGCGACTTGCCAGCAAGATTCGCCTTTTAACTGTACTTTGACCGATTTTACGGATCCCGCAGTTGACAATGATGCTCGATTGCTTTGGATGAATTACGATGGAGGTGCTGAAGTCTACCGCGTCAACAACGGTGGATTGGAATTTGTGGAAGCCACCGACGGAACGGCCTACATAACTGGTTCGGTCAGTCGAGTGAGCAATCCTAACTTCCAGTGGGATATTGCCGTTAAGCTCATCAATAAGCGATCATGGGCAGAATGGTCGGCACTCGGAAGAGACGCCAAATACAATGATAACTTTTTTGGTGAAGACAACACTTTATGGTCTTACTACGAAGTAGATGAGACCAATAGTTCGTTTACAGGCTTGGGAAGCCACGCTGGCAAAACACTTCAAATTAGCCACAATCCATCGGATTTCGAGTTTGGTTTTCAGGTTGGCTATGGCGCCAATGTTAAAACTGGAGATTTTGGACTTTCCGGTTGGTTCGACTTTTCTGGTGACTTCAACGGAAATGGTGATTTCAACGGAAATTTTGCCGATTGTGCCAATACTTGTACCGAGATTGTAACCAGCGCTACCACCAGCGATGTTTCTTGTAAAGATGGCGATGATGGAAGTATTGATCTAACGGTGAGTGGAGGAAATACGCCTTACACCTTTGCTTGGGACAACGGAGCAACAACTGAAGACATCGATAATCTTACCACAGGAAGCTATAACGTTACCATCACCGATAAGTATGGGTGTACCCAAACGGCCAATTCTGCCGTGATGGAGCCTAGCCTACTAGAATGTAGCGCCTCCGTGAGTCAAACCATCAGCACCAGTGGAGGAAATGATGGAAGTGCAACCGTGACGGCTACTGGTGGAACGACAGGCTACAGCTACGTTTGGAGCAATGGAGGAGATACCGCAACAATTAGTGGTTTGGCCGCTGGAAGCTACGCTGTAACCGTAACCGATGCCAATGATTGTAGCTGCGAAACACAAGTCCAGTTGATTGATCCAGCCAAGCTGGGAGATTTCGTCTTTGAAGATTTCAATCAAAATGGCGTACAGGATGCAGGAGAACCCGGGATTGATGGTGTGGAAGTATTCCTGTATGATGATGCAGATAACTTAATTGATCAAACCGTCACCAGCAATGGTGGAATGTATATGTTCAACGGTTTGACCCCCGCTACTTATAAAGTAAAATTCCCAAAAAATGCCACCCAAGACGGGGTGAGCTTAGACCTCACGACACCAAATGAGGGAGGTGATGAAACAAAAGACAGTGACGCCACACCAATGGCCAATAGTGATTTTGCCATGAGCGATTTAGTGACCCTCAGTGAAGGAGAAGTCAATAATGATATTGATGCGGGTTATTTCTATGATTGTGCAAATGCCAACTTCGAATTCTCCAATACCTTCTCTGAAGATGTCAGTTGTAACAATGGAACTGACGGTAGCATTAACTTAGAATTGGGTGGAGGCGTAGCGCCATATACTTATGCCTGGAGCAATGGCGAAACAACTCAAGATATTGATGGACTAACTGCCGGAAACTATTCGGTTACCGTAACGGATGCAAAAGATTGTGAAGGTACTTTCAGCGTGACCATCAACGAACCTGAACCATTAACAGTAAATGCCTCAACGGGAGACCTAAACTGTCATGATGATGCCAACGGAGCAATCGATTTGTCAGTTAGTGGAGGAACGGCTCCTTTTACTTATGCCTGGAGCAATGGCGAAACAAATGCCAATATTGATGGATTGACTGCCGGAAGCTATGCCGTTACAGTAACGGATGCCAACAACTGTACGGCGACAACAACTGCTGAAATCGGACAACCAACCCCACTGACGGGTGAAGTACTGGGCACTACTGATGCAGCTTGCCACGACAGCCAAGATGGAGCAATTGACCTTAACGTAAGTGGAGGAACTACTCCTTACGCCTTTGTCTGGGACAACGGAGCAACAACACAAGACTTGAATGGTGTTCCTGCCGGAACCTACTCGGTAACCGCAACGGATGCCAACAATTGTAGCATCGTTCTAGAAGCCAGTATCAACGCTCCTACCGCTATCGATCTAAGTGCACAAGCTGGAGCAGTCAACTGTTTTGATGGAAATGATGGTTTCATTCAATTGAGTGCCAATGGAGGAACGGCTCCTTATACTTTTGCCTGGAGCAATGGAGCAACATCAGATAATATCGATGGCCTTACTGCCGGAAGTTACACTGTTACCGTAACGGATGCCAATGGCTGTACTAGCGAATTAGCAGAAAATGTTAGCCAACCGGATGCACTTTCCGTGCAAACATTCCCATTCCAGGTGTCTTGTGATAATGGCAATGACGGATCAATTGAAATCGAGGTGAATGGAGGAACGGCTCCTTATACTTATGCTTGGAGCAATGGCGCAACAACAGAATTTGTCGGCAACTTAACGGCTGGTGATTACAGTCTTACCCTCACCGATAGCAATGGTTGCACAACGGAGACAATGACTACCCTTACTGCTCCCGAAGCAATTGATCTTAGCTCAGTTGCAACGGATGCGACTTGTTTTGAGGGTGTAGATGGAATTGTTGAACTTAGTGTAACAGGAGGAACGGCCCCCTACACTTTTGCCTGGAGCAATGGGGCAACAACCGATAATATTGACGGCCTTACTGCTGGAAGCTATAGTGTAACGGCTACGGATGCTAATAATTGTTCGGCAACGACAACGGTTGAAGTCGGACAAGCTGCAGCACTCATTGGTGAAATTGCCAATACTACTGATGTATCTTGCCACGAAGGTGCAGACGGAAGTATCGAAATCAACGTAAATGGAGGAACACCACCTTATACTTTTGATTGGAGCAACGGCGCAACGACCCAAGGGATCGGAGACCTTACGGCGGGAGGATATTCCGTAGAAGTGACCGATGCCAATGGCTGCTCCCTTAGTTTACAAACCGCAATCAGCGCACCTGCCCCCATTGTACTCAATGCTACAGCGGGCAATGTCAATTGCTTTGAAGGAAACAATGGATTCATTCAATTGGACATTAGCGGTGGAACCGCTCCTTATACTTTTGATTGGAGCAATAATGAAACAAGTCAAAACATCGACTTATTGACTGCTGGTGATTATGCCGTGATCGTTACGGATGCCAATGGATGCCAAGCAGAGTTGACACAAACCATTAGTCAACCCGATGCACTTTCCGCACAAACCTTCCCGATCAATACAACTTGTCATGATAATCAAGACGGGGCAATTGAAACGCAGGTGAACGGAGGAACCGCTCCTTATACTTTTGCTTGGAGCAATGGCGCAACAGATGACTTTGTGGATAATTTAGCTGCTGGCAATTACGATCTGACTCTTACCGATGCCAATGGTTGTTCAACGACCACTAGCGCAACCATCGCGGCACCTGCAGCAATTAATCTAAGCCTCAGTGCTACGGAGGTCACTTGTTTTGAAGGACAAGATGGAACTGTTCAATCTACCGTAATGGGAGGAACCGCTCCTTATACTTATGCCTGGAGCAATGGCGAAACAACTGCTGAG
>JBCCSR010000225.1:0-7311 GCA_039199865.1 Bacteroidota bacterium | reverse complement strand
GTGGCTTTACAGGCTTTTCTTTTCCCCTCGATCTCTTTATGCCACCATTTGTCTCTTCCTCTTTTCATGGCCACTTTGTCACCAGTATTTTTGTGCACGAGTACCGTTTCTACGCTATCACAGCCCATTTTCAAAGCATCATCTACTACTTGCTTTACCGGGATGTGTTTGGTCCCTCTATTGTTGTAATCTGAACAGATGACCATTTTACAAGTCGCATCTTTGATGCGGTCGGCCAAAGCGGTAGCAGAAAATCCGGCAAAAACGACCGAATGAATCGCACCAATTCTGGCGCAGGCCAAAACCGCAATCGTCAATTCTGGTACCATGGGCATGTAAAAACAAACCCGGTCTCCTTTCTTGATGCCATTGGCTTTGAGCATGTTGGCCGCTCGACAAACTTCCTGATAGAGTTCGCGATAGGTGTACGTTTTGAAGGACTGACTGGGGTCATTGGGTTCCCAAATTAAAGCGGTTTGATCCCCTCGATCTTCAAGGTGTCGATCCAGGCAATTTTCGGTTATGTTGAGTTTACCACCGACAAACCATTTTACTTTGGGGGTCCGAAAATCTTTTTCTAATACGGTCTTCCAAGGTTTTCGCCAGGTAAAGGTTTTCGCTTGCTTCGCCCAGAATTTTTCGGGATTTTCAATGCTTTCTTGATAGACTTCTTTGTATTGGTCAAAGGTTTTGATTTGTAAGGTCATTATCTATTTTTTAATTATATAAGTATCTAGATTTGTATATATTTTTCTTTAAAAAAAAGGTTAGCCGTATTCCACTAACTCCGAGACAACCCGCATCAGTTTGTCGTTATCAAAAGGCTTGACTAAGTAGACATCACCACCTTTTGCGTAGCCACTCATTTTGTCTGCTGGCGTTCCTTTGGCGGTTAAAAACACAATTTTCAAGTCAGAGAATTGGGGATTGTTCCGTAAAAGTCTGGCCACTTCAAAACCATTAAGGCCCGGCATCATCACGTCGAGCACGACGATTTCGGGATGAAATACTGCTGCTTTTGCCAGGGCCATTTCTCCGTCGGTCGCTTTTTCTACGACAAACCCATTGTCGGTCATCAGGTATTCGAGTGCCACTAGAATATTGGGCTCATCATCCACGAGTAAAACTTTTTTGCTCGCACCGCTCATTATCAACATAGTTTATGCTATTAAAATTAAAGTCGAAATTCGACTACTAAAGCTACAGTTTTTTACGTAAAAAAGATAATTTCAAATCGTTTTTTTAGGACGATTCGATATTAAATTTTTCTCTAATTGGCAAGTTCACAATAAAAGTTGTTTTTTCGCCCACTGTACTTTCGACGGCAATATTTCCCTGATGTTGATCGACGATTTCTTTGCAGATCGATAGGCCCAAACCACTGCCCTTGGGTTTGCCCGATTTTTGGTGACTCACCTGGGTGAATTTTTCAAAAATCATTGCTTGCTTGGAGGGAGGAATACCGATGCCATTGTCCATCACTTTGAGTAAAATGTGGTGCTCATCTTTTCGCGACAGCTCCACTTGTATGCTTCCATTTTCTTCATCACAAAACTTGATTGCATTGGAAAGAAGATTGACGACGACTTGGGTCAAATGGTCTTCATTCCCCCAAAGGTAGATGGGCTCCGCGGGAAGAAAAGTGTTGAAATCAATGTTTTTACTTTCTAGTATTGCGGTAAAACCATGACAAGTTTTCTGTATCAAAGCATTCAAATTCAACCACTCCTGGGTAGACTGATGGCGTTTGGCTTGTACTTTTTCTAAGTCCAAAACTTGATTGATCAGTCTGGCAATGCGTTCACTTTCATTGACGATGATGTCTAAGAAATCTGCCCTCTTCTCTTCGGTCAAGCCTTGATGGTCATGCATGATTTTAGACAATGACTTGATGGAAGTAATGGGCGTCCGAAGTTCGTGGGTAACGGTGGTGATGAAGTCTGCTTTGAGTCTGTCGAGTGCTTTGAGTTGTTCGTTGGCGGTTTTCAATTGTTGGGTGGTCGCTTCCAGTTCCTGTGATTTTTTTTCCAAGGCCTTGCTGTACTGAATGATTTCTTGAGTTTGGTCAAGCACATTCAACATTTCCTCCAGGCTAATGGGATGCTCTTTTACGACAGACCGTAACACTACTTTTGCGGAAGCAGCACCAATGGAACCCGCTAAGTGTGTTTCTGTAAAGTTGATAAATTCTGCATCTACCTTGGCGAGGTTTTTTATGTCTAAATTTTTCTTTTTAGCAAAATCCCTCAGAATGCGTTCCGTATTTCTTTTCCCCAAAAATCGATTCAACAAGTTTTTGATGTCCGTAAATTTTGCCTCTTTTTTTAGTACCCCAAACTCCCCTTCTTGTTGGGTATATTTTTCAATATCAACAAACAAATCTGCTTGCGTGATTTCAATAGCTTTAGGGATGGTATTCATGGATACTGCAATGAAGGTAGCAATGTTAAAGGTCAAACTCCAAAAAGCAGCATGGGCAATGTGGTCCTCCCCTTCCATACCGAATAGCTGATAAGGTTTCAAAAATTCTAGTCCAAAATAACCATTGACAATGAGCTCTTTTGAAAACAAACCTACCTCCGCAAGGGTAGGAAGACTGAGGGTAAATCCCCAAATTAAAAAGCCCACCAATAAGGCCGAAAAGGCCCCCTTCTCCGTTGCCCGTTTCCAATACAATCCTCCGATGACCAAAGGCAAAAATTGAGCGATGCCCGCAAAAGAAACCAAGCCGATCGAGACCAATGAAAAAGAGGTCCCCACCCACTTGAAATAGATGTAGGCGACAAGCATGACTACGACAATGCTAGCACGTCTAATGTTAATCAAAGGTCTTGTCAAGTCGCTTTCCAAGTCGCCCTGAAAAAATTTGGACTTCACCCAAAATGGCATCACCAAATTATTGCTGATCATGATGCTCAAGGCAATCACCGCAACGATGACCATTCCCGTAGCTGCGGAAAGGCCTCCCAAGTAAACAAACAAGGCCAAGCCTTCCTTTCCATAATGCAAGGGCAAGCCCAGAACGAAATTGTCCGGTTCAACACTTCCATCGGGAAAGTGTAATAGTCCACCACAGGCGATGGGCAAAACAAAAATGTTGATGAGTAAAAGATAAAGTGGCAGCAACCAAGCTGCCTTTTCGATAAATTTCACATTGGTATTTTCAACGACCAAAACGTGAAATTGACGCGGCATCAACATGATGGCACTCATGGATAAAATCACCATCCAAGTCCAAGACCAACTGTCTACACCAGAGTCTTTGAGCGAAAAAATATTGCCCACCTCGGGAGAAGCATAGGCTTTGCCAAACAAATCTCCAAAGCCATTGTAAATGCCAAAAGTGACAAACAGTCCGATCGACAAAAAAGCAAATAATTTCCAAATCGATTCAAAAGCAATGGCGGCGACCAGGCCCTCGTGGCGTTCGTTGGGATCCAAATGTCGGGTACCAAAGAGAATGGTAAAAATGGTGAGCAATAAAGCAATCAAAAAAGTTTTGTCGTGCACAAAATCAGAACCATCCAAAAATAAACCCAGGGTATCTTGCCCTGGTGACAGGATATTGGAACTTAAATCAATTGCCTTGAGCTGCAGGGAAATGTAGGGAATAACCCCTAGTACCGCCACCAAAGTAACCAGGATTCCCAGCTTGGTACTCTTACCATAACGCGATGAAATAAAGTCGGCGATAGAAGTAATCCTTTGGGATTTACTGATGAGAATTATTTTTCGCATCAGAAAAATCCAAAGTGGGGCCACCAAGATAGGGCCCACATAAATGGTTAGGAAGGAAAAACCACCTGACGAAGCAGCTTTTCCAACACTTCCGTAAAAAGTCCAGGCAGTGCAATAAACCGCTAGTGACAGGGCATAAGTGTATGGATTATTGACGATACTTTTCCCCTCTTTCGCTTTTTTATTGGCAAAAAAAGCAATCCCAAACAACAGCAACAAATACCCCAGAGAACTGAGCAGGATTACACTGGTACTCATCAATTTGATAAATTAAATTAGCGGGCGCTTCAAGGATCTGTCGATCATTCCTGCTGCCTAATGATCCAGGCAATAAAAATAATGAACGCTAGCCAAACTACGAAAAAGTAAACATAAAGTGCCGGTAAACCAAAGAGGAATTGGTCTTTATTAAACAAATTAATAATGGGAAAATTAAATAGCAGCAAAGCAAGGAGAAAGACACCAATAAGTTTAGAGGCTCTACTCGAAGACATAAAGTAGCTTGAAGTTGGCATGAAGGTCCGTTTTGTTTCTGTTGCATTTTTTTGTTAAAAAGGGAAAAGCGTTAGGAATTAAGTTTTCCAAAAGCTTTTCCTTAAAAAGCACAATTTCGACAATCGAAATCTATTGTGCAAAAACAAAACGTAAAACCAAAAATTAATTTTTTTCCAAAGTTTCCGAGCAGCATCCAGTCGGACGTATCCGCTCGGAAACAGGTTTTGAAAAGTTGAGAGGCAATTGATCCATTGAGTTAGTGCTCAACGGCAAGGCCAGCGCCTTTGGGAATTCGAATATTTTCGACGATTTCCTGAACTTCCGGTGGGGGAGCATCCGACATTCGAGAAACGACCATGGATACGACGAGGTTGACAAGCATGGCAACCGTTCCAAATCCTTCTGGTGAAATGCCCAACCACCAGTCGGCTGCCGTTCCTCCACCAAAATATTGAAGCTTGTATTTGAGCATGTAAAATAGCATCAACAGGATGCCAACCACCATTCCCGAAATGGCTCCTTCCCTATTCATTCGTTTGTCAAATACCCCCAAAATAATCGCTGGAAAGAAGGAAGCTGCCGCCAATCCAAATGCCAATGCTACCGTCGCCGCAACAAAGCCTGGTGGATTGATCCCAAAATAACCGGCCACCAATACTGCGAAAACAGCTCCGATTCGTGCCCACATCAATTCCCCTTTTTCGCTAATGTCTGGTTTAATCTGCATTTTGATCAAATCCCGACTGATGGCGGTAGAAATGACCAACAATAGTCCTGCGGCGGTCGATAAAGCAGCGGCAAGGCCTCCTGCGGCCACCAGGGCAATCACCCAAGCAGGTAAGTTGGCAATCTCAGGATTCGCCAAGACCATGATGTCTCTGTCTACGATCAGCTCATTTCCTTGCCACTTGTTGGGAATAGCAACGTTTTGGACAAACTCCGCATTTTGGTCATTGTAATACTGAACATTGCCGTCTGCATTTTTATCTTCCCATTTCAACAGTCCCGTCTTCTCCCAGTTCGTCACCCAACTGGGCATCTCCGCGTAGGGTTTGTTGTTTACAGTATTGATCATATTGGTTCTCGCAAAAACGGCGATCGCGGGAGCAGTGGTGTAGAGTATGGCAATAAAAATCAATGCCCAACCTGCCGATCTGCGCGCATCCCTTACTTTGGGTACCGTGAAAAACCGAACAATGACGTGAGGCAATCCTGCTGTTCCGACCATCAACGCAAAGGTAATGGCGAATACGTCGATCATTGATTTCGTTCCGGAAGTGTATTCGGCAAAGCCCAATTCCCGGTGAAGTCCATCCAGTTTGTCCAACAAATACGTACCATCCGCGGTTGTTCCACCAAAGCCCAGTTGAGGAATGATATTGCCCGTCATGGTCATGGAAATAAAAAAGGCAGGCACCATAAAGGCAAAAATCAATACACAATACTGAGCCACTTGGGTATAGGTAATGCCTTTCATTCCACCCAAGACGGCATAAAAGAAAACGATGGCCATCCCAATCATCACGCCAAGGTTGATGTCTACTTCGAGAAATCGAGAAAACACCACTCCCACTCCCCGCATCTGTCCGGCTACGTAAGTAAAACTAACAATTATTGCACAGGCAACAGCAACCGTACGCGCAACATTCGAATAATAGCGATCCCCGATAAAATCGGGAACCGTAAATTTCCCAAATTTCCTCAAATAGGGGGCCAAGAGTAAAGCGAGCAAAACGTATCCTCCCGTCCATCCCATTAAAAACACCGAACCATCATATCCCATAAAGGAAATCAAGCCCGCCATGGAGATAAAGGAAGCGGCACTCATCCAATCTGCCGCCGTTGCCATACCATTGGCAATAGGGGGAACTCCACCTCCCGCAACGTAAAATTCTTTGGTCGAACCTGCTCTCGCCCAAATGGCAATTCCGATATATAAAGCAAAGGTCAATCCGACGATAATAAAGGTCCATGTTTGTACACCCATGATTATTGTATTTTAGAATGAGATACCCAGTAGGAAGAATTGAGATTTTACCTACCCAAATTTTCTAATGCTTAAAAGTTACTCCTCATCAAATCCGTATTCTTTGTCGAGCTTATTCATCCAGTTTACATAGACGAAAATCAAAATGACAAAGACATAAATGGAGCCTTGTTGGGCAAACCAGAAGCCCAATTTAAAACCTCCAAGACGAATGGCATTGAGGGGTTCAACCAGGAAGATGCCAAAGACATAGGACACCAAAAACCAGATGGACAATAAGATGGTGAGGTAACGGAGATTTTTTCCCCAGTACTCTTTGGCTTTATGATCTGCCATAATTCAAATGGATTGCCGAAAAAACTTCAACGTGAGCTACAATCACATTGTTATTTTTATTCGTTTGTTAATAAATACGATTCCAGTTCAACCCATTTTAGCAAAGAAAATGCGCTGGCTTGAATCTGATTTTACGCTAAGTTTTACTACAAGTGCTACTACAAGAAAACGTGAAGTTGAAATCTGAGCTGAGCTGTTGCATCAACTGCTCCAGTGTTCTTATGATACTCCAAAGTGACTTTACAATGATGCCCATTGACAAAATAATTGACACCAATGTCTAATGAGGTCAATGGGTCAGCGTAGCCCTCGTAGTTCCCCGTTTGGTAAGCAATATAAGGCATCAGCTTTGCTTTTTTTGCAAAAAACCCAAACTGCGCATAAAAATTGGTGCCCGTGCCCGCCCATCGGCTTACATAATTCTCTCCATAATTAAAATTGATCAATGAAGCATAAGCATGGATCATATTTCCCTTGGTCAGAGGATATTCCATAAATGCATCGACCGCAAGATGGGCTACATTTTCGTGTTCACCATTTGCCGTGTTGTACATTCCATTGGGATGCAAGAAAAAGCCAGTCCCCAATGCCAAAACTTTTTTCTTTCCTAAATAGGACCCCACATTATAGGGAAGTTTCGTCCCCTCTCGGTCCCATAGATTGTATCTAAAATATCCCTCAACAATTAAGTTGCCAGTAGGGTCTCCATTCTCTTTCAAGCTACTTGCTCCGGTATAAGCCAAGTTGGCCGTTGT
>JBCCSR010000224.1:0-7331 GCA_039199865.1 Bacteroidota bacterium | reverse complement strand
TGAATTATTCCCATTTGCTTAAAGCCTTTGTTGATAAACCTTACCTTCCATTTGGTCAGCTCAACTTGTTAATTTAAAAAGAAAAAGCGACTTTACTTGGATTTAACACAACAGCTACGGATTATCCTAAAACCAAAACCATCACTGAACTTTTCAAAGAGCAAGTACAATTGTCTCCAGATCAAAGTGCAGTGGTATTTGGTGAGCAGTCCTGGACTTATCAACAACTTGATCAGGCTAGTGATGAATTGGCGGTCCATCTCCAAAAAGAGTTGGCCGTCCAACCGGGTGATTTTGTGGGACTGCTCGTTGAGCGCTCGCCTTGGATGGTCTTAGGTATTTTGGGAACAATCAAAGCAGGAGCAGCCTACGTACCCATCAGTATCGATCATCCTCAAGAACGCAAACAGTTTATCTTGCAGGACACTGACATTCAAGTGGTATTGACCACGAGCTTTGCGCAAGAACAAAGCGAAGCCTTAGAGGTCTCCACCTGGGTAATGGATCGACAAATCACTTCGACCAGTACCACCGACCCAGTTTTACTTCCAACGGTTACGCCCCAGGCACCCGCCTATGTCATTTATACTTCAGGAACAACTGGACAACCCAAGGGCACGCTGGTGAGTCATCAGAACCTCATCAATCTAGTGAAAGCTCACGAAACGCTGGCTTTCCAAAATACAGATCGCATCGTACAATGGCCAAGCTATACTTTTGACGTTTCTGCCTTTGACTTCTTCAATACACTGCTCAATGGTGCAAGTTTATACCTCATCTCAGAGAAGGTCTACAACGATCCAGCTCTGTTGTCTTCCTTCATCAAGGAACAGCAGATTAGTGCCATTTCTTTTGCAACGGCCTTTTTCAATGCAGTGGTGGACCATGATGTCAATGCCTTCAAGAATATGAGGAGAATCATGATTGGTGGAGAAAAGGCCTCTCTATCACATACACAAAGAGCCGCAAAGGTAGCAGGCCCCAATGTCATCATCAATGCTTACGGACCAACCGAGGCCACAGTCATCACTTCATACTTCCCCGTGGTCACTCCCGATTTCCATCAACTCCCTATCGGACGCCCCATTTCCAATGTAAAAATGTATATCGTTGATCAGTTTGAACAACTGGCCGGAATTGGCGTAGCGGGTGAATTGTGGATTGGTGGTGATGCCGTATCTTTGGGCTACCATGACCGCCCTGAGTTGAATGCGCAAAAATTTGTTGCCGATCCATTTAGTGATGATCCGGCTGCTCGTATTTACAAAACGGGAGATCTAGCGCGTTATCTCCCCGACGGTAACATCGATTTCATTGGCCGCATGGATGCTCAAGTAAAAATTAGAGGCTACCGGGTGGAGCTGGGTGAAATTGAACATCTTTTACAAGCACATCCCTACGTTCGTCAAGCTGTTGTTTTAACCAAAAAAGATTTGAGTCAAAACAATCAAATCATTGCCTACATCGTAGAAGAGCAAGAATTTGATCAAGCAGCTATCCAAACATTTTTACAGCAGTTATTACCTGCCTACATGCTGCCTGCTGCCTATGTGCTCATCGACGAAGTCCCCCTCACACTCAATGGAAAAGTCAATCAAAACCTCTTACCTCCACCTGACTTCATGAGTCTAAAACAGCAAGCATATCTTGCCCCACGCAATGAGCTTGAGCAGCAAATTGTCGACATCTGGCTGGGCTTACTCAAAGTCGAACAAATTGGGGTGAATGATGATTTCTTCGAATTGGGTGGACACTCCCTGCTGGCGACACGCGCCATTGCACAGCTTAAATCACTAAAAGCAATTGAGCTCAATGTTCGGGATTTATTCCAATTCCCCACTACTACCCAATTGGCACACTTCATTGAGGGACAACAGGAATTACAACAAATTCCTGGCTTGGTACCACAAGAAAGAGCAACCCATATCCCCCTCTCCTTTGCCCAGGAAAGACTGTGGTTCGTTCACAACTTGGGAGGTAGCCAGCAATACCATACGCCAACTATTCTAACCCTACGTGGCGATGTGGATGCACAGCTCTTAATGCAAGCCTTCAAAGCAGTCGTACAAAGACACGAAGTGTTGCGCACCCTGATTAAAGAACAAAATGGAAAGGCCAGTCAAATCATTACCTCCGGTGAAGATTGGAGCGTAGAATTGATTGAAAAAGCACCATTCCAAAATACTACGGAACAACAAGCTTATCTCGAAGCCTTTACCTTCAAAGCCTTTGATTTCGGCCAAGACTATCCAATCCGCGTACAATTGATTCAGACCGGAGAAGAGCAGTACTTACTCGCCATGGTGGTTCACCACATTGCCTCTGACGGTTGGTCCGCCTCTATTCTCATTGATGAAGTTTGGAGCATTTACCAAAGTCTGAAAGCAGAAAGCGAAATCAATTTACCTGTCCTCGACGTACAATATGCTGACTATGCCATTTGGCAAAGAAAACATCACGATGAAGAGGCGATTCAAAAACAACTCAATTATTGGAAGGGGCAATTGCGTGAGGTCACTCCACTTGAGTTGCCAACTGACTTGCCGCGTCCAGCCATACAGAGCATTCGAGGAGGTACTTTAGCAACACAACTCAACAAAGAAGTGACGCAACAATTGCTATCCTTGGCACAAAGCCAACAAGTGACACCATTTATGTTGATTATGGCGGCTTGTAAAGTGCTCTTGTATCGCTACAGCAATCAGCAAGACATTTGTATTGGAACACCCGTTGCCGGAAGAACAACCAAGGCAAGCGAGCAATTAATTGGTTGTTTCATCAACACCCTAGCCATTCGTTCCAAGGTTGAAGCGGACATGACTTTTGAGCAATTGCTACAAAATGTTAAACAGACCACCCTTGATGCTTTTGCCAATCAACTGGTCCCCTTCGAACAAATTGTGGAAGTACTAGGGGCGGCAAGAGATATGAGTCGTAGTCCCATCCATCAGGTAAGTTTGTCTTATCAAAACGTACCGGATGCACAGGAGGTACCCGAAGCTAGCATCCAGATGGATGATAGCCTAGCGGCTGAACTTCCGATCACGACGCAGAGAGATTTGAGCATCTTTGCCAAAGAATTGCCTGACGGTCTGGTGCTGGCCATCAACTATTGTATCGATCTGTTTACCGAACAGAGTATTGAACAAATGCTGAAGCACTTGCACCTTATTCTTCAGTCTGTTCTGGAGTCGCCTCAAACTCCGGTTGCACAGCTGGCAATGATCGACCAGGGAGAAAAAACATTGCTTTTGCAGGAGTTCAATCCAACGGCAGTAGCGTATCCTAGCGATCAAAACATCATCCATTTGTTCGAACAACAAGTGGAGCAAAGTCCTGAACAAATCGCATTGATCTTTGCAGATCAACAATGGTCTTACCAAGCGCTCAACCAGCAAGCGAATCATCTTGCCCAGTACTTGCGTCAGCAATATCAGGTTGGACAGGGTGATTTTGTGGCGATGCTTTTGCCTCGTTCCGAGTGGGCCATTGTGGCTACTCTAGCAATCCTCAAAACGGGAGCTACCTACGTTCCAATCGATTTGAAATACCCACAAGAACGGAAGCAGCACATCCTCGAGGATACCCAGGCGAAAGTTGTCTTGACGCTCTCCAGTCAGCTAGCAGAGGTCATGGACTTGGATGCGACGCTTTGTTCTGTCGATATCGAAATCGATAATTTTGAGCAAGAAAATAGTCCGGCCAATCCAAACTTCGCCCAGAAAGGTGGACAGCATTTGGCGTATGCCATGTATACCTCTGGCTCAATGGGACAGCCCAAAGGTGTTTTGATTCCTCATCGTGCCATTGCCCGCTTGATCTTCAATCCAGATTTTGCATTCCTCGGACCATCCACTCGAATTTATCAATACGCTCCGCTTGCTTTTGATGCCGCTACTTTTGAAATCTGGGGGACCTTACTCAAAGGAGGAACCCTTATTGTTCCAGAAGACGGATTGAAAACAGTCGAAGCAATTGCTCAAGATTTACAACAGCATCAAGTCAATACCTTATGGCTCACCGCAGGACTCTTCCACCAAGTCGTCGATTATCACTTGCCTCTGTTTGAAGGTTTAGAATATTTACTCTCTGGAGGAGACAGCCTACATATTCCAGCCATTCAAAAAGTAAGAACGGCTTATCCAGAGTTGGTGTTTATCAATGGTTATGGACCAACAGAGTCAACGACCTTTGCAACGATCCATCGTCTGAACGCCGGTGAAAACCCAGATCCAAACCTCAACTTGATCGGAAGGCCCATTGGCAATACCCAAGTCTTTATCCTGAATCCAGATAGTGATATTTTGACGCCACGAGGAATCAGCGGAGAGCTTTGTATCGGTGGAGATGGCTTGGCCGATGCTTATCTTAACCTCCCAGAACTGACCCAGGCCAAATTTATTGAGCATCCATTCCGCGAAGGACAACGACTGTATCGTACGGGTGACTTAGGTAAATTCCTAGCCGATGGCAACATCGTCTTTATGGGTAGAGTGGACGATCAGGTCAAGGTCAGAGGATATCGAATTGAACTGGGAGAAATTGAAAATGCTTTACAAGCAACCGAGCAAGTCAAGCAAGCCACAGTTGTTACCCAAAATGATTCGACGGGAAACAAACAGGTTGTAGCCTACATCGTTCCCCAGGCAAACTTTGACGCAACTGCCATTAGGAGTGCACTCAAACATCAACTGCCCGAGTATATGATTCCGACCTTTATGGTCGAAATGGATGCTTTGCCACTAACCAACAATGGAAAAGTCGATAGAGCCGCCTTGCCCGTTCCGGATATTTCCAGTTTGAGTGAAGTCGACTTTGTTGCCCCTCGCAATGAAACGGAAGCGGCGATTGCTCAAATCTGGCAAGACTTACTGGAAGTAGAGCAAGTTGGGATTCACCACGACTTCTTTACCTTGGGTGGACACTCCCTACTCGCCACCCGAGTCATCTCTGAAATCCGAGAACAATTCCAGGTAGAGATTGCCATTCGTGAAATATTTGAGTTCACTACAGTGGAACAACTTGCTCAGTTGATCGACCAAAAAGAGCAGCAGCATTCACTGCCTAAACTGGTTGCGCAGGAGCGTCCCGAAAGAATTCCACTTTCTTATGCACAGGAAAGACTGTGGTTTATCGACCGCTTACAGGGAAGTACCCAATACAATATCCCCATCCTCCTCAAAATTAGTGGTGAGGTCCGATTTGATATTTTCCAACAAAGTTTCAATGCACTACTCCAACGCCATGAGCTCTTACGTACAGTTTTGAAAGAAGACGATGGACAATTGTATCAATCCATCCAATCCGCAGAGCAATGGCAAATGGAATTAATCGAGGAAGAGCAATATTTTGATCAACAGAACTTAGCCGATTTGGTCAATCAACTGGTCTTTAGCCCTTTCCAACTTTCGGAGGAATTCCCGATTAGAGTCCACTTAATCAAGATGAATGAAACCGGAGATTTTCTCTTTATCATCAATTTGCATCACATTGCAACCGATGGTTGGTCCAATTCTATTCTGGTCGATGAACTCATCCAACATTATCGTGCTTTCGAAAAAGGACAAGTCCCTGATTTTGCTCCGCTCAAAGTTCAATATGCCGACTATGCCATTTGGCAGAAAACGCATTTTGACAAGGCCGTCATTGGTCAGCAAATGGAGTATTGGACTACACAATTGGCCGATGTCGTTCCCCTAAATTTGTTGACGGATTTCCCTCGTCCCGCTATGCGAAGTATCCGCGGTGGGCAACGTTCCATTTTGTTGGATGCGAAGCTCAGCGAAAAAATTCTACAGATAGCCAATGAAAAAGAGGCGACACCATTCATGTTCTTCTTAACGGCATTGAATACTTTACTCTTCCGTTACACGGGACAACAAGACTTCTGCGTGGGTTCTCCAATTGCGGGTAGAACGGTCAAAGAAGTGGAATCCATGATTGGTTTCTTCATCAACAATTTGGTCCTACGGGCTCAGCTAGCAAAGGACATGAGTTTTGACGACTTATTTGAACAAGTCAAAAATACTACCCTTGATGCTTATGCCAATCAGATGGTTTCCTTCGAGCAGATCGTTGAAGCGCTAGGTGTACAAAGAGATTTGACACAAGACCCACTCTATCAGGTCACGCTGTCTTATCAAAATATGCCCGAAAATAAAGAACGAGGCTTTGACAACATTACCTTCGACGAAAACTATCAGCTCGAAGAGTTGGAAATTCTCGCGCAAAGAGATTTGAGTGTCTTTGTCCTGGAAACACCCGAAGGCTATGCCCTGAGTATCAATTACTGTATCGATTTATTTAAAGACGAAACGATCGAAGGCATGTTGCTCCACTTCAATCAATTGTTAGTGTCGATCGTAGAACGGTCTGATTTGGCAATTGGTCAATTGGAGATGATTCATGCGGAAGAACAACGCTTATTAATTGAACAATACAATCAGACGGAGGCCGATTATCCAAAAACCCAAAGCATTGCTCAGTTGTTTGCAGCTCAAGCGGCTATCCATCCAGATAAAGTTGCCTTGGTCTTTGGTGATCAACAATGGACCTACCAGGAAATCGATGAGCGAGCAAATCAGTTGGCAAAATATCTTATCGAAAAACACGAGGTCCAAAAAGGAGATTTCGTTGGCATCCTGATGAACCGCTCTGAGTGGATGATCCTCTCCATGTTGGCTACCCTCAAAGCAGGAGCTGCTTACGTTCCGATTGACCCAACTTATCCTAGCGAGCGAAAAGCCTTTATGATCGAGGATACGGAGGTGAAAGCCCTATTGATCCTTTCCGAGCAGTTATTTGAGGTCAGTACCTTAGAAGTACCAACGATTGCTCTCGACATTCAAACGGATCAACTAGAAGCCTTTGATGGCGTGAAACCCGTAAAAGTAGAAGGTAGCATTGAAGACAATGCGTATGTCATGTACACCTCTGGAACTACGGGCCAACCCAAAGGAATCTTGGTCAATCAGCGAAACGTCATCAAGCTGGCTTTTGAGCAAAAAGCTATTGCGATCAATGCCGATGATAAAGTTTTACAATGGTCCAACTTTGCTTTTGATGGTTCGACCTACGAAATCTATGCAAGTTTACTCAACGGAGCAAGTCTACATTTGATTCCTAACAAGGATGCTGCGGATGCAGTACTCTTGGCCAGACACATCCGTCAACATGAACTAACCGTAGCCTTTATCACCACTGAAACTGCGGAGATATGATGAACTCTACGAGCTAGCCAACAGCATCAGCCTGGACCCTAATGACGCCAGGCAGAATGCAGAGGTCTTTGCCATAGTAGCTAATGCTAGTTACTAGGAAAATGACTTTGC
>JBCCSR010000223.1:0-7354 GCA_039199865.1 Bacteroidota bacterium | reverse complement strand
TTTCCAGCGAGCATCTCTGAAGAAGTATCCGAAGCCTTGTTGGTGGTCGGCTGCTCCTTTTGCTCCGAAGAATTACAGGCCGAAAAGAGAACGAGGAGGAAGAGGCTGGTTAAAAAACCCAAACTAGTGTTTCCAAACTTGATCATGACAATTGTTTTATTTCGCACTGATGGTTTTGCAGGCCTCAATGGCGAATTGATACGATTAGTTCCGCGAATTTAGGAACATTTTGGCTGGTTTAAAACCTTAGGCCTTAAACGATTTGGAAATGAAGGATAAAGAAGGTGAATGGTAAGATTTTAGACTTACCATTCACCTCATTAAGCCTCTAGCGATCATCATGCCGGAATTGGATTTTTTTTGCGATCAGCCGAATGCTTTAGGTTTTCTTTTTCAGAACCACCTGTTCGGCATGCTTTTCAATCATTAAATTGAAAAATTCTTTCAAGCCAATGTAATCTTCTGATAGAAAGAACGCCTGTTTGATTGAACACTTGCTGTTGATCATAATTTCGGTGGGGGTTTGGACGACATGGTACGTAAACTTTCCTCCTTTATTGGGTAGAGCAACCACCGCCTTCTCGGGCAATTCATCAACCAAATAGCCCTCGGGAATTGTGAAACGCATCGAAATGGTATGATCAATGGGATAACCAAAATCAATGGGATACTGACGTTCTTCGAGTTTGAACGGATTCTCCGTTTCCCCAAAACACAACATGGGACTAAAGTAGATAAAATCGCCAGACACCATGCTTTGCTCTTCCACCTGGGCAGTGTAGGTTTCTTTGATGCCCTTTCCAATTTCATCCATACTTTCAAGGGCAGTCTCCTCAACGGATAGGCCATCATACGTCTCTCGCAAATCTTCCGAGTAAGCCTCCTGATTTTCACGTTCCAATTTCTTCCGGGCATCCAATGCGGCATAATCTTTCAACATATAAGAAAGTTTGCCCTTAAAATTTCCGGATGCATCGACCTTCATCTCTCCCATAATTGCTTGCTTATAGCTACCTCCCGGAAGCAATTTCACCCAATATCCTTCACCTTGATCGATCCAACGCCCCTGTCCGTTAAGGCATTTAAAAGGGAGCATATGGCCAGGACGTTTCTTATCGGTAGCATCTAAAAGTAAGTATTCCTCTCCCAATTTCACCCCCGCTACAACGTAATTGAATTGGGAGACGGAAGGGTAAACTGGATTGAGCAGGCCATGCTTACGAGTACTGAGCGTCACCGGAGCGGCGTCTAAATCCGCATGTTTCATGATTGCAGTCAACAACAGGTTGATATCCGCGCTATTGCCCTGTCCTTTTTTAAAAGCCTGCTCCAATGACTTCGTGACAAGAATTTCATTTTTCCCATTCCACTTCATATTTTTTTGAACAAAAGCATAGATGGCTGCGACGCGGTCGGCTGGATCGGGATATTGACTTTTGAAATTTTTAACTTCTTCTTTTAAGAATTTGATTTTCTTGAGCTGTTGCCCAAATCTTTGCTCCTCATTTAATAGCCGATTAATGCCTTTCCACTCTTTTGTAACCACATCGATGGGCTGACCGGGAATTTTGATGTAAGACAATTCAAAGATGAGAGCAGTCAAATAATTATCAGCAGTTGTCATGTGGCCTTCCGTCTTGAAGGCAGGTATGTTTTCAACTACCCAGCGATAGGAATTCTTCTGATAGTTTAAGGTTTCCGAATAGGGCCGAGAACGGGTATTGAGTCCTTCGCCTCGGGTAAATCCCCGAAAAGTAACTCGATCGTTTTTTTGGTTCTCCTCCTGAATGGTCAGGCGATGGAATTCGTAGCCTTTAAGGCTTTTGTTGTAGTGATAATATTCGGGAATCTCCGTTTTGTATTCGCTCCAAACGACTGGAATTTTGTGTTGAAATTGCCAAGATCGAAGATTAAAAGTGAAGTCGGAAGTAATCATGTATTTCACATCAATCACCGATCCGGGTTTGACTTTGGGCATGGCAAATTTGACCTCTCTCCAATTGTCATTGTAATCGTTTTTAAAAACTTGGTCGGAGGCAAGTTTTTCCTTGACGACGTTTCCATTTTCTAGATTGTAGGTAAAGCCTTTTATCCCCGAGATCTTTTCCGCATCTCTGTCATTTTTGTAGAGCAAGACCTTCCAATCTGCCCAGCCCATTCCTCCTTCTTTCAAGATTTTTACTCGTACCTCTCTTTGATAAACCATGTAGAAGCCACGATCTCCATTGGTATCAAATTTGAAATCCGTATGACCATAATCACAGAGTATCACTGCGGCAGCTTCGGGATCGGCCTCATAAGTTGTCATTTCCAAGTCTGCTTTTTCAATTTTACCAAATTTCATCGGCGTTTTTTGCGCGGTAGCAAGCAGAGCGGTCAATAAGAAAAGGAAACAGAAAACAAGCTTCTCATTTTTCATCGCATTAGTTTTTGCTGGTCTATCCCACTTGGTGTTTTGAGTTGAACCTTATTGAGATGACCCGTGAATAAAATAGTATTGGGCATGCAGATGCATGATTGTGTTGAAGTCCTTACAAAAAATGGAATGCCTAAAGTTAGGACTTTATTTAAAAATTCGCAACTGTGAGATGCGACAATCAAAGGACAACCAGGACTTCAAAATCCAGGATGGTCGATCAGTGGCTCCCACAGTGGAAAAACACGTGCCAAAGCAGAAAGGGTATGTGGATGCCGAATACGCCCTGTCTGTACCCACGCTCTAACCTCGGGAATCGTCAACTCCAACAAGTCAATGCTCTCACTATCATCGAGTTGCATGACATCGGTTCGACGCACAGAACGCACCAAATAATGATGGATAAAGGAATCGATAAATACTGCATTGGAATCAATGTAGCCCAAATATTTCCAATCCAATCCCGTGTAGCCCGTTTCTTCTCTCAACTCCCTTTGCACGGCGGTCAGATGGTCTTCTCCCGGATCCACTAGGCCTCCCGGCAATTCAACGGTTTCCTCACCGGTGCCAAAGCGATATTGTTTGACCATCAAAATCCGCTGTTCGGGAGTAATGGCCACCACATTGGCAGAGTCGGCAGCTTCCAATACCAAGGTCTTGATCACATGCCCATTTCGTTCGTTCTGTTGATAATCAAAACGCACTTTAAACAGTGGGAGCTCGGGCCCTTTTTCGCTATCGAGTAATTTCCAATTGTTTTTTTCTGGAATCATAAGATGAGTTGGACTAATGAGTCAATATTGCTCTGATCACTTCGTATTTCGGAGCAATGGTCGCGCCAAAAATGGAGTAAAAGATAGGGCAAAAGATAGCACAAAAAATGCTACCAAACAAAGCGACTCGAAAGGATTTCATGCACAATCCTTACTTTGATCATCTGTCCCCCAAGCTGCTTTCCGCAATCGTCAATTCCCTCCTTTGCCCAATCGGTATTGGGACCTTTTCACCATTCAATTATTTCTAGTTTTCCTTTTTGGCTCAGCAACAAAAGATGCATGACAAGGCCCGAATAAAATGGCTGAAAGATTGAATTGACCTTTTTTTTCGGAACAAGTCTCCGCTCAACTTTGTTACTTATGTGTCAACCGACATAAAGAAAAAGAGCCTCCATTTTTAGTAAAAACAGAGGTTCTGAAAAAAAATCAGTAAAAAACTAATCTCTTCAAGCGTATTAAAAAATTAGTTAACTCTTTCATTCGTCAGGGTACTTCCTAGCGGTATGGTTCAAAGCTTCCGCTTTCTTATCAATTGTATTGTTTTGTTGTTCAATGCACCTATTTTTCATTTGACCGATCATGACTTAGCGATGATTTGCAAAGTACCCTAACTCAATTTCTACTCAATAGTTATCATCAATCTGCAAAAAGTACCCGACCGGAAGTGTTTTTTCAAAAAAATCATTTTTGAGGTTACCTTTTTAGGACCCCAAATAACCTAAACATGAAAGAAGAGTCGATGCTCTTCCATTTTATAATCAGTCAAAAAACTAATAACAATGAAAAATTTATCCTACCTCTTTGTAGTATTGCTTTGCGTGGGCAGTTTTTCCCTTGAAGCGCAAAAGAGAGATGCAAGAGACCACCCAATTGTTCAGACAAATGACGGGGACATCATCGGTAATGTATGCTTAGGAATCATTGACAATCAATCCTATGAGCATACCAAAGAACTGGGCTTTAGATACAATCTTGATGAAAATCTTTGTACAGATGTATTTGAAAAGCTATACCTCGTTGCCTTTGATACGCCCAGCTACCAAGGAAATATTTTAGGTTATAGCGCAGTTCATGAGGGGACCAATGATCCTTATGGAATTTATTGCAATGCCTCAGGCGACTTACTAGATTTGCAACTGGTTTCTCTGACCCTCTCGGACTTGTATCTTCCTTGTCCGCTCCCCAATACCAACGCCTCTTTTAATTATTACGTCGCTATCATGCTTCTGGAAAATGACCTATTTGTTCCGTTGTTCTTAGCTGGTGATGAGGATTATGCCTGTGTCGAAGACCTTTTTCCTTCAACTTGTTTTGACGATCCCCAAAGCTTTGGCTTTAGGTTGTTTGGCTTTTGTTATTCCTGTGTATCTTTAAGTGATTTAACCAATTCCTCAAACGATGATTCTGCCTTACAACAAAAGGCACAGCTCAACAACCAACAGGCCTTTAGCCTAGAGGTTTCTCCCAATCCTTTTTCGGATCAGATCAATGTACAAATTCAATCTTTAGGTGCGGCAAGAGGAGCGGTTGACTTGTTGGATCTCCAGGGAAGAATAATTTCTAGTCAAGTAGTAGATTTATCGGAGGGAGTAAATGACTTAAGTCTATCAGGTGTTGAACTTCCAGAAGGACTTTATTTTTTGCAATTAAAATCCAATGAAAGTGTGCAAACATTGAAGATTATAAAGGGAAATCGCTAGCTTAGTAGATTGTAAAGTAATTAACTTTCAATCTTGATGGCCTCTTTTGAAATTTTACTTTGTTATTTTTCTCAACCGTAGCGCGGCTACGCTTTCCAAAAACGCCTCGTCTAATTTCAAAATAGCAACATCAAAATTTGAGATAATTTAATTTACAACGTACATAGTCTTTTGTATTAAAATGAGCATTTAGTGAAACATCTTTTCTTTATATGCCTCCTTTCGCTGATCCTGACTCCAAATTTATGGAGTCAGGATTTGTCTATTAACGATAGCTTAAAATGGAAACAAGAAGGTTTGGTCTTTACAGATCTGGCCAATCAAGCTTGGTACAAGCAAGCATATGACAGCTGTTTAATCTATGGCCAATTGGCATACGAAGCTTACACCAAAGCACAGCAATGGGAAAAAGCCAACATTGAGTTACTCGGAATCACCGGCGTCTATTATCGCATTAACGACTTGGAAAAAACCCAAACCTCTTGTATCAGAGCAGAAGAACATGCACGCCGGCATCTATCTCCGAAGCATATGAATTTTGGTAAAATATTGAATTTTCAAGGTTTGGTACTGGGCTTGAAAGGGCAATACAGATCCGCAAGTCTAAAGCTCGAAAAGGCTGGAAAAATATTTGAGCTCAATAAAGCCTCCGCCAAAAGGCTCGCAGGACATCTCCAAAACCGAGCCAACTTTCAAAGGAAAAATGGAGATTATGACGATGCCATCAACAACTTGATGCAGGCCTTGAGGTATCGGCAAACGATCGCAAATGACCGCCCCTCCAATACGGCACTGATTTACATCCATTTGGCCTACAATTACGTTTTGAAAAAAGAGTTTGATACTGCCATTCAGTTCAACCGTAAAGCAATTGAGTTACTTAAAACGATAGATCCATTACCCACAATCATCGAAAATAAGATTGAAGTATATCTAAACCTGAGCAAGATATACCGCAAAAAGAATCAAAAGGACAGCGCACGCTACGCGATTCAAAAAGCGCTTCATCTCCAAAAGGAGGAGGTCATCTACCTAAAAGATCGAAGTTACTCAGAATTAGGTGAACTCGATTTGATGGAACAAAAATTCAAATTAGCCCTAGGTCATTTTCAAAAAGCACTGGACTTTGCTCAAGCTCGTTACAAAAAATACCAACAACATCCCAACCTCAGTGCAGCTTGGCAAAAAGTGGCCTTTACCCAACTGGCGATGGGAGAACACACAACCGCAATCGAAAGTTATCAAACGGCATTACAAAAATTAGCGCCCGAATTTGAAAGTAGCAATTTCAAAGACAATCCATCGGTGGATCAATTGCTCTCCTTGCGGGAGGGCTTCTCCGTTCTGCAAGGCAAGGGTAAAGCACTCTTTCAACACTACCAAATGCATGGCGACCTAGTCTATCTAGAGGAAGCTCTAGCAAGCTATCAAGTTCTGGTCAAATTGATCAAAAAAGCGCGCAACAGTTTTTTGGCAGAAGAAAGTAAGTTGCACTTACAATCAAATGCACTAACCGTTTTTGAGGAAGGCATAGAGATTGCACTCCGCTTGCATGAAATAACGAAAAACAATCCCTACCTCAGTGCGGCATTCAACTTTGCCGAACAAAACAAGTCGATTCTGATGCAAGAGGCCTTGGCCAGCAATCAGGCACTGGGCTTTGGAGGCATCCCCGATAGTTTACTCGAAAAAGAAAACAATTTGAGAAATGACATTGCTTTTTACAAACGACAAATCCTAGAGTTGAAAAGAAAGGCCACTTTTGAGGAGGAGCAGTTGAAACAAAAAGAAAATGAATTGTTTGCCTTACAAAAAAAACATCAAACCCTTCAAGCCACCCTCTCAACTGATTTCCCAGATTACTTTACTTTAAAAAACAGTGCCGATCATTTAAGGGTCGATAAGCTCCAAAACGAACAATTGGAGGATCAGGAATTACTTTTAGAATATTTTGTCGGTCAACAAATGATCTATTTATTTGCCATTTCAAAGTCAGCGGTTCACGTTTTTCGTTTACCCGAAAGGGAGACCATTGTGAAGGGGGTGGAACGGATACGGCAACTACTCATGCGCCCTGCCCTATCTCGACAACTTAAAGTTGAATTAGAAGAATTCAATCAACTGTCTTATGGTTTGTATCAACAGCTGTTGGCTCCAGCGCTGGAGCCAACAGAACACGTGACTCGGCTGACACTTATTCCAGATGCTCATCTCAATTATTTGCCATTTGGGGTTTTGCAAACCCAAACCAATACCAATATTGATTTCCGTCCAGATCGCAAAAACTACCTCTTGGCTTCCTACATCATTGGCTATCAATATTCGGCTAAAGCCTTCAATCAACCAGTCTCCAATTCGAACGCAGTTGATGCTCCTTTCGTCGGCTTTGCTCCAAGTTTTAAAAACCAAACATTCGCCAACCGTTCTTGCAGTCAAGACGAAATGTATAGTTTGGCCTGCAA
>JBCCSR010000222.1:0-7384 GCA_039199865.1 Bacteroidota bacterium | reverse complement strand
CTTAAGCCAAATGTTTCGCGTTGGAGCAATGGTCCATTTAAGATCGGGAAGAGGACGAATTACGCCAACTTATGCGGTGAGTGCCAATGCCGATTTTGGAAAGATCTTTTCAATGGGAACGGTGTTCAGTCACAATGAATTTACTCCACTTGGTGTAGGATTAAATGGAATGCTGAAATTGGGTCCTGTGCAAATCTTTGCCCTTACGGATAATGTACTTTCCGCTTTTAAAGTGTTGGATAGTCGTTCGGCACATTTCCGTTTTGGCATCAATTTGAGTTTTGGCAGTCATCTAAAAGAAAAGCACAACGAGAAAAAGAATGAAACTCCCGGGGATAGATTATCTACAATTGATTAAGCATGGATTCCTGCTTCTACCAAAGTGTTACTCACCGGAAGGCAGTAGATCATCACCTTTTTCGAAATAGCGAGGTCAGGAAGAATAAAGGGTGACTAAAGAATAAACTAAATCTTGGACACGCAATTTTTATTTGCGAATGGGCCAATCACTAAGAGACAACCAAATCTATATCAAAGACCAGGTGCGTGGTAGACTTCGTTCTGCCACGTATTTTTTTTGGATAACAATTGAATGGTACGCATACTGTTGCCTAAGTCATCCCTACCATTCTCAGGATTAGACCTACCACAAACTCATTTTTTTTACAAAAAGCAAGGTTTTATTGCTATTTTCAGCGGATTATTAAAAGTCTTTTTTCTTTTTTGGAAAAAAGAATTCCTACACCTGGAATACGTAGGAAAAAATTTTAATAGTTTAGAGATTCATTTGTAGTACAATTCTCAGAGGTGGGGATTGTACTTTTTTAACTCTCCAAAGTCAGGAAATGTTCAAAGAAAATCCTGCTATCTAAACTCTTCAGCGTTCTGCTGATAGGAAATAAAGACCAAGCCAATGAAGGTCAGCAAACCATTCAAAATCAGTAATTCAAAGCCAAATTTGTAGCCAAAAAATAATAATTCCGAGTATTTGTTGAGCACAAAAGTGATGATGGGTGCTGCGATACACACAATGGGAGCATATTTGTCAAGAATGGGTCGTTTAGTAAAAAAGCCAAAGGCATACAAACCGAGAAGCGGACCATAAGTGTAGCTCGCTACAGTAAAAATCTGAGCAATAACCGCCTTATCATTGACCATCCAAAAAGCCAAGATGACCAAAAACAACAGTACCGAAAAGCCGATGTGAACGTAAACGCGCGTTCGTTGACTGTACTCTTTTCCCTCTTCTTCAAAACCTAAAAAATCCACACAAAAGGACGTTGTCAAAGCGGTAAGCGCTGAATCAGCACTTGAATAGGCGGCAGCAATCAGCCCCAGCAGAAAGACAATACCAATAGCTGGGCCCAAGGAACCCAAAGCAATTGTCGGGTACAACAAATCGGTATCGGGACTCACCACCCCATTGACCATTTTGGTGGGCATTTCAATTCCCACTTCTCCCGCATAGATAAATAACAGTGCCCCCAAAGCCAAAAATAAGAATTTGGCAAAAACCAAGACAATACTAAACCAAAACATATTTTTCTGGGCATCTCCAATGCTCCGACAACTGAGGTTTTTTTGCATCATGTCTTGATCGAGTCCCGTCATCACGATAGCAATTGAAGCTCCTGCCAAAAATTGCTTGAAGAAATTTTTCGGATCACTCCATCCTCCTTCAAAGAAAAAGACTTGGGAATACTCACTTCTGCTTACTGTTTCCCACAACTCTCCCGCCGATAAGTGGAGTTTTTGGGCAATGACCACAACGGTGAGGATCATTGCGCTAAGCATGCAAAAAGTTTGTAGGGTATCGGTCCAAACGATCGTTCGAATCCCACCTCGAAAAGTATACACCCAAATCAAAATAATGGTCATCAATACGGTCAGCCAAAAGGGAATGCCAAAACTTTGCATCACAAACTCCTGCAATACAATGGCGACGAGATAGAGCCGAAAGGAGGCTCCGATGGTTCGGGAGAGTAGAAAAAAGCCCGCTCCCGTTTTATATGATAAGGGCCCAAATCGTTGGCCAAGATAAGTGTAGATAGAGGTCAGCTGTAAACGATAATACATGGGCATGAGTACCGTCGCAATGATGAAATAGCCCAATAAATAGCCAAAAACCATTTGCATGTAGGAAAACTGACTGGCTCCGACCCAACCTGGTACAGAAATGAAAGTGACCCCAGAGAGCGTGGCTCCGATCATCCCGAAAGCAACCAAATACCAAGGCGATTGTCGTTTGGCAAGAAAAAAATCAGCATCATCCGCATCTTTTCCCGTAAAATAGGACACCAACATCAAAACAAGGAAGTAGGCCCCTACAATACCCAATATTAAACCAGGAGTTAATTGTGTCATTTTCTACTCAGTGAATAATTTGACGGAGTCCGATGTCAGAGATTCATAAAGCTCTACTGCAATGTTTTGTTTCCGTCCCTATCTTCGGGCTGCGAAGATATAAACTTTTGGATCGTTCGTTAATTAATTTTGGATAGATCCGAATAACGATGATCAGCGGATCCGCTGTATTGATCTATCTCTTTTTGTTTTCAAAGCATCCTCTAATGTGTGTGAGGATCCATACCATATTATGGGCTCAGATCGGAAGACTAATCCTGCAACTTTCCACCAAAACTTAAATCTCCAGCATCTCCCAGACCCGGTACAATATAAGATCGAGCAGTCAACTCATCATCAATTGCTCCGACCCACAAACTTGCTTTTGGATAAAGTCTTTTGATATAATTGAATCCAAAACTAGAGGCGATCGCGGTAACCAGATGAATAGACCTAGGTTGCCCATATTCCTGCAAGGCTTTGATGGCCAAATCCATTGAGGCACCAGTGGCCAACATAGGATCGGCCAAGATCAAGACGGTGTCTGTCAAGTCTGGACAAGAAACGTACTCTAAGTTGATTTCGAAAGATCCATCCTTGTGGTGCCGACGATAGGCCGAGATGAAAGCATTGTCTGCTGCATCAAAATAATTGAGAAATCCGTGATGAAAAGGCAATCCGGCTCTTAGAATGGAGGCGATTACGACTCTGGAGGTGGATAAGTTGACCTTGGCAATTCCTAAAGGCGTTTCTACTTCTTGGAGCTCATAATCCAGTTGCTTGCTAATTTCGTAGGCTATGACTTCTGCGATACGTTCCAGATTCCTTCTAAACCGCATTCGGTCTTTTTGAATTTGAACATCGCGTAGCTCTGCGACAAAGCGATTGACAATGGAATTGTGATCACTAAAATTATAAGTCATCTGCTGAAATTAATATTTCCGGTTACAGGAGCTTGCTCATTGGGCGCGGCCCTCCCTGATTGATGCCCGAATTTAGTAAAATATTTCGAACTCTCTTATTCTGGGCGATGAATTGGACTTTTTCCCCTCAACCTTCACGACTGGCACAGTCAAAAAGTTGTTGATAAAATGCCATCCACTCCTCCGTCCATCCATCCATTGGAGCAAAAGAACTGTTGTGCCACAGGCTACAAAAACAACCTCCAACTGCCCGACAATGCTCAATCAAGGGTTCAACTTTCCGCATGGCTTCCTCGGGAGATAAGCCCAGGTAATTCTTTAGGCTAACGTCCATCACTTGAAAGGGGATGAGTTTTAGCGGAGTCAACTCATTGGCCAATAAATCAAACCAAAGAAAATCCATTGCCGTCCCCGCACGAAATCCAATTTCAGCAGCGTAGCCCATGGAATAGTCCACTTCGATTCCGATACGAATCAACTCCCGATAGGTTTTGGGCAATCGCAGTCGGAGGAAGTGTTGTCGACTCAAACGGACCGATTGTCCCGTGATGGCCTCCAACCTGTTTTGCTCGGATCTCACCCGTTTGACCTCTTCGTTGGACTGATAAGAGGGATGAATCCCTACAGAATATTGCTCGGCCAGCTGTCGGATCAATTGTTGAAAAGCAGGTTTTTGGGGATCAATATTTTTATCATAAGGACCATAATCTCCGAGTAAAAAAAAATAAATGGGTTGCACCTCCCTCGATTGGTGTAGTTCATTCAAAAAATCAAAACGTTGGTAAGGATCGGGGCTCAAGCCCAATTGAGTGGTCCAACGGAAAAAAAAGGATGGCAACCGTCCGTGTAAAAGATCTGCCCCCGCAGCACCCAAGGTGCGCCATATTCCCTTGTTTAGATACGCCCAAGCATGATCGATATCATAGGTGGGCAAATAAGTGTATTCTGGGGTTTTGAATACTAGGTAAGGAAATTTTTGCTGCAGTTGGGCACGCAAACGCTTGGCCCACAAATCGATGATCGGCAGGCGCAAAAATCCCTCCTGATAAGCCAAGCTCTGCTGTGCGGAAAACCGATCGTGTTGGTCCGGCTGAAAGGGTAAATATTCTTCGTAGCGACTCAACAAATAAAAACTGAAGGCCAATAGATCAAAGGGAAAATGGGACTCATCGGTTGAAGAAGCGAAAAAATAGGGATATTCCAAATCATGCCGCACCTCAATGTGCTGCTGCTTAACGTCACTTTCGCCCAAAATGGAATGTGCTTCAATGTAGAAACAGGAAGCCTCAAAGTGCGCTGTACTGTAATTGATGCGCGGCCCAGCGAACGTCAAAAAAGTACTTTTCGCACTAGTCAGCGTAACTTCTAAGCCCATCAACCGTTCAAACAAGAACTGGCTAATATATTGGATTCGATGGGTAAGCGCAGGTGAAAAAAGGAGTATTTTCATTGAAAGTCCGCTAATCAGTTGAATAAGGATGGGTCCAATTTAGCATTTAATTTCCACTCTTATCTTCGAACTTTTTGTTTCGCTAATAAAACAATGCTGCAAAAAATTAAAAGGTGAATGATGAATATGGTAATTTTTTAATAACTTTAAAATCTAGTGTTGTCCAACAAGGAATCTCTTAGAGCTACTCAAGTAAATAATACACAGAAAATTACCCTACGGCAAATAAGCCTTTTACAAAGATGAATTTTCGAATACATTTTGATCATCTTAGCACCGGATAAGGCCATTGATAGATGCTGTCCTGAACTTATGATGAATCTTTACCAGGCGCTAAGCGGCTGGCCATAATGTGATTCGAGAAACAAAATAATTTTGATTATTGATTAAAAGCATTAATTTATCCTTGAGCCAAATTTTAAAATCACCTAATCATCATGTCAAAAAAAGAAAATAATCAGCCAACGGTACTTGAAGAAGATTCCAAAACGATTGGAGATATCTCCATTATCCGCAATATTTTGATGGGACAACAGATGGCTGAATATAAGGAGAAATTCGATCAATTGAACAACCGATTGGATCTCATGGAGGAATCGTTTCAAAATAAGATGAAACAGATGTCTCAAGCCAATCAGGATAGAAGCGACCACTTAGAGAAAGAGCTGAATGTCAATTTCAAACAGTTGGAAAAATTGATCACGGATAGCGTCCAAATGCTCGATAAGAAATTAGAAAAAGTAAGCAATGATGATAAGAAAAGATTGGGCAAAATGATGGGTGACCTGAGTAAAAAACTCATCGGTGAATAATCTGTGACTTGGGCCTACTTATGAAAGCACCTCAACCATCACAAAATGAAGCCATGCTGATGGCTCAATTAAAGGACATCTTGCTCCGAGAAGATCGGGATGCCCTCAAAAAACTTCAGGATACGCTGGAGCAGGAAAAGTTGCTTTCCGAAAAAGTCTCACCAATCATTCAAAAACACCTCGATTTCATCAAAGAAAACTTTGAGCAAGAGTATGGAGCCCACATCGATCAACTGGTAGAAGCCAAATTGATTGAATCGCAAGATGAAATTGTGAACATCATTTATCCGAAATTGGATACAATGATCAAAAAATACATCACCGCTTCCTTCCAAAAACTGAAAGAAAATATTGAAGATCAATTGAAAAAAGTCAGTCGACGTTTTTCTTGGCAATCCATTATCAAACGCTTTACTGGACGGGGGCCCGATGAAAGCGAGGTCATTCTCAGCAACCTCGATCAACCAGAAATCCAGGAAATCTATGTCATCCAAAGGGATTCCGGCTTGCTACTTGGTAGTTTCTCCAAAACACAAAACATCGATCAAGATGTAATCGCAGGAATGTTGACTGCCATCAAATCATTTGTAGAAGACGCCTTCAAGAAAGGGCAAGAGGATCTTGAAATGATCCAGTACGAGAATTACAAAATCTTCCTCCAAAACTTCCATACATATTACTTTGCAGTGGCCATCACCGGTTCGATGTCGGCAAGCGAAAAAGAAAATTTATCCACCAATTTAATTAAATTTGCCGAAAAAGGAATGCCCTTTTATATCGATGAAATCGATGATTCCATCACCCAACAAATTTCAGAAAAACTAAAATTGCACTTCTCCGAATTATCATTACAAGACGTGCAAGATAAAATTGCATCATGATTAGTAAAAAAGTCATTCTTACTGGGAGCTTTGGCGTAGGGAAAACCTCTCTTTTCAATAAATTTATTTACAATAAGTTTAGCGATAAATACCTGACTACAATCGGAGTGAAGGTCAATAAAAAAACCATTAGCATCGATGGTCGCGACCTATCGCTACTGATCTGGGATATCGCCGGAGAAGTCTCTCAGGATAAAGTACCGACTTCCTACTTTTTAGGAGCCAGTGGAATCATCTACGTTTTTGACTTGACCCGGCCCTCTACCTACAAAAAAATCAAAGAAGATCTGGCCTATCTCAATGAGATTACCAAAGGAGCAGTCATCAAGATCGTTGGCAATAAAAAGGATCTGGTGGATGAGGGGCAGATTGCTGAAGTTCGAGCGCAAATTGAGCAAGAATGGGACATCATTACTAGTGCCAAAACGGGAGAAAATGTGGAGGATCTATTCCACGGAATGGGTAGAGATTTAATTGCTTAAGCCTCAAAGATTCAATCGCTATTGATAAATTTGACCGCAAGAAGTCATTCACTGCTCTAATTTGCCTTTAGTTGTTGCTTCACCGACTGTCATTTCTGACCTAAATTACTTATATTGAGTATTGTTATCAATCGTTTTCCCTTCAGGGTTTCAATTGCTGCTTTGTAGTCCAAATCTTAGGCTTTAACGTTTGTTCAAAACCAAAGAATGGCCCAATTATGAATCTGAGTTGAACAATTGAAGGTTTTCAGCGTATTATATCGGTACCTTAAGTCCTTATCTATATGAAAAAATTGATTCCTATCTGCTTCCTCCTATTGTTTCCCCTGATGGAAATGTTGGCCCAGAATACATTTCAGCCCAAGCAGGTAGTCAGCAATAATTTAGGTATCGTATACGATAAGGAATTTACCTTTGACATCCGTCTGCACACGCATGGCCTGGCCCTTGGGGTCAATATTGGCCGTCTGAAAACCTTCTACAAAACCCGGTT
>JBCCSR010000221.1:0-7390 GCA_039199865.1 Bacteroidota bacterium | reverse complement strand
GGATAAGCTGTATTCCCCTTTTAGTACGCAAAGCAAATTCAATCAGCAGCTCAGAAATTTTGCTCAGTCGGGTTTGTGTGGCGATTGGAGTAGGGTGGAGGACGTGGAAGAAACTTATGTGGAAGCGGCCATGAAAATTGCTCAAGGGCAAAAGATCAAGGGCGAAGCTTCGGGGATTGCGGGCTTGGCGCTCTTACTACAGTTGAAGGAACAGATCCCAGCCCATAAAAAGATTTTGATTATCAATACAGGAAAATTGAAAGTGGATAAATTTCTGAATTGATTGGCCAATGGTAATTGCTTGTGGGTACAAAAAAAGATAAGGCACCGGGGTGCCTTACCTTAAAATATTTCACAACTAAGAATATATACACTTTTATAGACTAGAAAGATTAGTATCCTTTTACAACCCCACCTTCATAAACTTTTTGCTAAAGCTCCCATTCTTTTCGTGATGCAAGCGAACTACGTAGGTGCCAGGTATCAAACTGGTCATCTCATCTAAACGGATAACGCTCAAGCCGCTGTTGACTTCGGTCGCTCCCCGAAATACTTCTTTGCCCGTAAGGTTGTGGATACTGAACTGGGCCATTCCGTTTTCATAATCGCTGGTTGCAATATAAAGGCGGTCAACAACGGGATTGGGATATAACTCGATTTTACCACTTTCAATTTTTACCACCTTTACTTCACTGTAAGTAGATGTTCCGTCATAGTCAGTTTGTTGGAGTCGATAATAATTGAGCCCCACCGCGGGATGAGGATCAGAACTTCGGTATCTCAATGGTGCATTACTGTATGCTGCTCCATTTTGTCGATCAATTGCTTTGAAGTTGACGCCATCGAGCGAACGCTCTACCGTAAAGTAGTCATTATTACTTTCGGAAAGAGTAGTCCAAGAGATCAATACCTGCTCGGAGTCAAAATAAGCATCAAAAGTACTCCACTCAACGGGAAGCGCGGATACATTTTCAAAAGCTCCTATATCCACAACGTTGAAGGTAATGCGGGCATTTCCGGCCTTATCGGTGATGACACCGCTTGGAATTCCCGAGTTGATTCCAGCTTCAATTGCTGGGGAAGTATTTTGTAGTTCAAAATCGCCGGCAAATCCATTGGCAAATTTGGGGTTTTGGTTGTAAATATTGGTCCCATAGCAGTGAAGAATGTCGCCCGACCCCAATTGCATGATGTCATTGCAATCAATGGCATCGATCAAAACATGGTTGAGCGTAATGGTCGGAGTTTGATTGGTACCGGAACTGCTCATCTGAAAAGTGGGATTGTATCCAGCGGAATTGTTCCAAAAAATCGAATTGTTGATGATGATTTCTGCCTGTCCGTTATTGGATTCATTGACATAAGCTGCCCCTCCCGTTCCCGCATTATTGAGGAAGAATGTACAATTGTTGAGACTTGGCGTTGAGGTCCCATTGTCTCCCAGAGAATAAAAAGCCCCCGCCGAGCTAACCGAAGAATTGCCGTAGAACGTACAATTGGTCACTTCGGGACTGGCGTTGCCTCCATCTTTGGCAAAATTGTAAATCGCTCCAGCGATACTGCCTCCTCCCGTGGCATTGTTGCCCGTAAACCCACAACTGATGATGCGCGGATTGCTGATCCCATCATTGCCATTATTGTAAATGGCTCCCCCAAAGTGAGAAGCATTGTTGAGAAAAGTGCAGTGTACAATGGTGGGACTGCTATTTCCTCCGTTCAATCCGGCATTGTAAATGGCTCCTCCTTCGGTATCGGCTTGATTATCGGTGAAAGCACAAAATTGAATGGTAGCAGTATTGATTCCGGCATTGTAGATGGCCCCACCCAAGCCAATTGCACGGTTGTTGAGGAATTGAATATTTTCAAGGATTGGATTTGCACTGTCGAGAAACAGTCCACCTCCATTTTTAGAAATGGTCAAGAGGCCATCTGCATTTCCTTCAGTAATGATAAAACCATCAAGGATAGTAGAGTTAGATAAACCTACACCGTAGACTACGGTGTAGGAATTATCGGATCGGTCATTATTCGTTCCAATATCACCACTCAAAATGGTGGCAGTATTGTTTTCATTGCGTTGTTGTCGAATGGTTTCTGTGCCGGAGAACCCTCCATAAATGGCCACTCCATCCTTTAGTGTAAAACTGATCATTCGATCAGTTGCGTGTGGATTGTATACCCCATTTTTCACCCAAATCTCATCGCCAGCCGATGCATTGTCAATGGCTATTTGCAGATCGCCGTAGGCGGTAGCCCAGGAGTTTCCATTTCCTCCTGTTTTTGATCCATCAACGTAAATGATGGATGCTTGAATAGATGAGTTTAGCGCAATTACAATTACTGCAATAATAGTAAGGCTGGTCTTCATGGTTGTAAGATTCGTGGTGAATAAGGTGTTGTAAATCCTGGTGTTTGTCGTTTTTTGTTTCATCCCTAGTAGAAAGAAATGAATCGTTTTGGTCGTTGTTCCTAAGCCGTCTTTTTAAAGGTGTAAGTTTTAGAAGGGGTAGTGTTGGAGGGAAGGGTCTTTGTGTTTATTTGCTTCGGGGAGTATTGTATTAAATAACTGATACAAAGATAAGGGAAGGAGGCATGCAAGGTAATACCCGATAGCTGGTATATTAATAATTATGTGAAAAATATCTTTATATTTTATCGTTAATCAATTAATTATGTATTA
Organism: Bacteroidota bacterium; assembly: GCA_039199865.1. Lineage (GTDB taxonomy): Bacteria > Bacteroidota > Bacteroidia > Chitinophagales > Saprospiraceae > JALZUU01. The sequence goes on along the minus strand of JBCCSR010000221.1, from coordinate 4,710 downwards.
ATTTTTATTTTATCGTGTGCTTTGCGCTAAATGTTGAGGCTATTTTTTTCTTAAATACTGGTTGGAAAGGGGAAAAGATAAGATGCCAAAAGGCCCCTTTTCGTACAAAAAGGGGCCTTCTAGAATAAGCGTCATTAGGTAAATTTATTTTTTCGTTCGGATGGCAGTCAGGTATTTTTCCAATTCACTTTTCACTTCTGGGAAGAGGAAAAATAGTCCGATCATATTTGGAAAGACCATCGCGAGAATCATTGCATCAGAAAATCCCCAAACGGAACTCATATTGGCAGCAGCACCGATAACGATGAAAACCAAGAAAAGTAATTTATAGGTCAGATCTGCTCGTTTGCTTTTTCCAAACAAGTACATCCAAGATTGGAGACCATAATAAGACCAAGAAATCATGGTGCTAATGGCAAACAAAACGATGGCAATCGTCAATACGTAAGGGAACCAAGGCAAGACAGAACCAAAGGCTTTGGAGGTAAGGGTAGCTCCCTGATAGGCCACTCCATCAATCATTACAGTACCTCCTGCGGCTCCATATTCGAAATGGCCGGCACTGTTGTAGAAAATGATGACTAGGGCCGTCATGGTACAGATGACGACGGTATCAATGAATGGCTCTAACAAAGCAACCAAACCCTCAGAGGCGGGATAATTGGTTTTGACTGCCGAGTGGGCAATGGATGCCGATCCTGCGCCAGCTTCATTAGAGAAAACCGCTCTTCTAAACCCTTGGATCAAAACCCCCATAAAACCACCCACTGAGGCTTCGGGGCTAAAAGCCGTTTTGAAAATTAGGCCAAAGGCATCATCAATGTATGAAATGTTGCTCACTATAATGATTAGGCAGGCCAAAATGTAAATAGCGGCCATCAGTGGAACAATCTTCTCCGTTACCGATGCAATTCTTTTGATTCCTCCGATGATGACAATACCAACGATTACGGCTAGGCCAAGTCCAATAATGGTTCCAGCACTTCCACTTTCCCAACCAATTAGATTGGCCAATTGGAGCGCAGCTTGATTAGACTGTGCGGCATTTCCTCCACCGAAGGAGCCACCAATACACAGTACAGCGAAAATGACCGCCAATGCTTTCCCCAGTCCTTCGTATCCTCTTTTGCTCAATCCTTTGGATAAATAATACATCGGACCACCATAAACAGTACCATCGGGGCCTACATCACGATATTTCACCCCCAGCGTACATTCGACAAACTTTGTAGACATTCCCAATAGGCCACAGACGATCATCCAGAAAGTTGCTCCTGGGCCTCCAATGGTGACGGCGATGGCCACCCCAGCGATATTCCCTAAACCAACGGTTCCGGATACGGCCGTAGCCAGTGCTTGGAAATGGCTCACCTCTCCATCCTGGCTTTCATCCCTAATGGTATCGACGATATCCCCTTCCACCATATTTACTGCTCCTTTGTCATCGGCACTGTGCTTTTCGATTTCATCGTAAGTTCCTCTCACCACTTGAATCGAGGTTGGAAACTTGGTAATGTTGGTGAACTTGAAATAGAGGGTAAAAAACAAGGCCCCAAAAACTAGGAGGATGACCACAAATGGAATTTCGGTTCCTGGAAAGGGAAAAAAGACAATGCCTTCCCAGGCAGAGGCAAAAGGAGCAAATTTTTCGTTAATGATTTCATCTATACCCATTTCTTTTTGCTGAGCGAAAGAAAAAAGAGGTAGAAACAGACTCGCTAATAGTAGGTAAAGGTTCTTTTTTTTCATAGTATCCACTTAGTTTGGAATGCTGTTGAAGGATATTGGCCATCGAAAATATTGAGCTATATTATTGAAAATCAATATATTAAATCAAACCTGCTTCCCGGTGACCGCAAAATGTCACGGAGATTTACCAATACCCTCAATAAAACAGTAGTATTTAGGTTGCTTTTGTTTTGAAAATAGGAACGTTAAGGTATCTAATCTATCTTAGATTACCCAAATATTGATAGAAAAATTGCCAATCAATCCAATTTGTACCCTTTATTGCGAGTGGCCATTTTTGGCTGAGACAAAAAAATAAAAAAAAATGAAAAAACATTTATGATCAAAATGTTGACACGTGAAATAGGCTGGTTTTGATCAGTTTAAAACTATTTTTAATACTTGTTTCTCCTTTATTGAACCAGTTGTTAATACCTATTCCTTGCATTTTCAATTTGGTACATATTACATAGTATGCCTCTTCCTGATAGGTTCCTTTTCTCCTTAATCCTGTTTGTACCCTCAGTTGTGACATAATATCGATAAACATATTATTAGAGCTCAAATATTCCTGTTTGTCGAATGAAACTTTCCACTCATATCTTCCTGCTTTGGCACGAATTTTTCGCCTTCTTAGCTATTGTTGTATGTATTTAAAACATATTCAACAAAATTATTTTTCACAACTAAATTACCAAAGACATGAGAGAACTCAAAAAAATCATTGAGACGAAGAAATTGAAAAATTTAAAAACCTTGAAAGTGCAGGACATGAAAAAATTGAAAGGGGGGAGCATTATTATGAGCGATTACGAAGAAATGTAATAGAAACCTAATCATGTTAAGCAGACAAAAGAGGCCATCTTCAGTAGAGATCGCCTCTTTTTTTTGCTGTAGATTGAGCGATGCTTGACTTTAAAGATCTTGCTCAAGTATTTCTACCTGGCCTTCATTATAATAAATGCTTTGATTGTTGGCCAAAATCAGATCTCCTTCCGACAAGTGGGATTGAAGGAGACCTTGATTACTAAAAAAGCCATTAATGATTTCGATGCCTTTTTGCCCAGGATGTTCCACCCTAATCATTCCCTCGTTAATCAATCGACTGTTGTTAATGTAGATTGCATTGTCATCAATTGCATTGCCATGGATTTTTAGTTTTCCCGCTGGCGAAATGCGAAGTTCTGAATGGTTGATGAGCAGCAAATGAAAGATTTTAGGGACGGAAGAATTGATCAATGGAGCAAATTTGGAGAGCTGGGACGCACCTAAAATAAAGACGGAGTCTTCTTCGGTGGGGACCCGATTTAACGACCAGTTGGCAGGACACTCCCATTGGTGTTCTTCATCAATAGTACCTCCCAACCAAATATTTTCTTTGCGAAAATGATGGGGTACATTTTGGAGTCTGGCAAGAATTTGTTGGATTTCGTTCAACACAGGTACGGTTAATGATCAACGTATTATACCTGATTAATCAATCATAGGTTACACAATGTAAGGAAAAATTGCCATTTCTCTTCATTTAAAGAACAGATGGGACGGGTAAAGTTATTATGCCTTTACCACAGGGATTTTTGCCCTAAGGGCAAAGTAAATCATTTGCTACAAATATTTTTTTAAGCGGCTATCTGATGCCAATAACTGGTCTACTTTGTCCATACTGGCCTTATCTTGGATCAAGACGGGAGCATGGTGTGGCTTTATTCTAGCATCGATAATTAGGGAACCACGACAGCCCCAGTGCTTGTGTTCCATGAAAGATTGAATGCCGTAAATGTCATGTGAAGGATTGGCGCGAGTAAAGGCGACCCACAGGAAATTATTGAGGGTTTGTGCTACAAATTTGCTGTCGTCTACTACGAGGATTAAGGGAATTTCTTCCAAATTGTAATGGTCCAGCTGTTGGGCCAATTGCTCCAACTCTTTGGCCGCTGTTTTTTGATCACTAAAGGGTTTGGACTTGATAGCAAGGATTCCTTTTTGCGCAAAAGTTGGCTCGGTAAAGCCAGCGGGCAATTGAAAGGGGCTAGGCAAATCCGCAGCCAGATTTCGTCTTTTATCACCACAACAGGCAATAACCACTTTTGATCCACTATTCCACCCACTTCCGGAGTAATCGAGCGTATCGATGGTGGTTTTGGTTTGGAAGTGTAGATCTCTGGTCCAATCGACACGTTCTAATACGTGCTTAAAATAGTGCTCAATATGATGCGTATCGAGTTGGTCGTCATCACCTTCAGCAGCAATAAAGAGGAATTTGGCCAGAGAGGTCTGGCCACTTCCAATGATTCGATTGGCTTGGGTTAAAATTTCTTCTGGTTTTCGATCTCGGAAGGGCATGTATCGTTCGCTTCCAACGGCCAAAAGCAAGGGGTGCACCCCAGCGGCATCAACTGCGTTAATTTGTCGGACTCCAGGAAACTCTGTTGGAAGCAGTCGTCCGACCAATTGATGAATCAAATAGCCAAAGCCAGAATCTTCCTGCGGAGGACGTCCCACCACGGTAAAGTGCCAAATGGCGTCTTTACGATGATAGACTTTATCGACTTTCATTACCGGAAAGTCATGCCTGAGACTGTAATAACCCAGGTGATCTCCAAAGGGGCCTTCTCCTTTTTTTATCCCTTTTAGAATGGTTCCAGTAATACAAAAATCTGCATCTGCAGACAGAATGTGCCCGTCTTTGTCCGCGTATCTGAATCGACGTCCCCCAAGCATACCCGCAAAGGTCAATTCGGATAGGCCTTCGGGAAGCGGCATAATGGCCGCAAAGGCATGGGAGGGAGGCCCTCCTACGAAAATACTTGCCCGAAACGGCGCCTCGTGCTGGTTGTACATGGTGTGGTGTACGCCAATGCCACGATGAATTTGGTAGTGCATGCCCACTTCTTTATTCATCTCGTAATCATTGCCAGACAACTGGATTCGGTACATGCCCAAATTGGACTGCATCATATTTTTATTGTCCGGTGGCAAGGT
>JBCCSR010000220.1:0-7400 GCA_039199865.1 Bacteroidota bacterium | reverse complement strand
TTAATGATGTACTTCTCGCCATATCCAACGACTTTAATGCGTTCGGACGGAATGCCCTTGCGGATCAAGTGATAACAAACCGCAGTGGCTCGATTATGAGAAAGGACTGCATTGCTATCCTCACTTCCAATGCTAAAGGTATGGCAAGTAATTTCAATTTTCATTTTTGTATGGGCATTCATCAGCGCCAAGAGGGCATCCAATTCTTTTTCCATGGAGGAATTGATCAAATAGCTCCCCATTTCAAACTTGACTCCTTTCATCCTGTAGCTACGGCGATTGTCGACCTTTTGTTTTTTTAAATCCTTTTTCATCTGATCAAAAGACACTGCGGCTAAAGTTCGGGCAGCAATTCTCTCCTCTTTGGTCATGTTGGCCATCGTTTTGATGGCTTCTAGATCTGCTGGACTTGGTCCTGAACTCGAGGAATTTTCATCTTGTGCTGATTGCTGCTCGTCAGTAACGATCAAGGTCTCGGTGGAAACAGTCATTGAGGAGGCTTCCTGCGCTGGCATTGCCTCCGAACTTTCCTTTATCCCCGAACTTGGAACGGAGTGATCTGATGTTGTCTCTGATTTTATCTCTATGTCGGGCTCTGAATTGATCGTCACTTCTGTCTTAGCTTCCTCTGGAGGAGCCGATGCAACTTGTTCTTTCTCTGGTGTTGTCTTGGAGGAAGATGCGGGCCTGACTGCGTCTTCCGTACTTGGATGTCTACGATGAGGAGCCGCCGGAACATTGGGGTTCGCTTTAGGACTTGGCTGCATCATACCGTAAAGATTTTTTAGTTCTTGTTCGACATCGGTATTGTTTTTATTTTTTTCTTCTCGCTCTACATCCTCTTTGGTTACTGCATTCACTACAAAAATTTCCTCCTCTTCTACTTCTTTTTCTGCCTGTTCTGTTGCCGCTGCTTTCTCGGTAGAGGGAGGAGCCACGGTGGATGCGTCTGTCGCAGGAGGAGCAGCTGGAGCTGGTTGATCCTCAATAGTGGTTTTGGAAATGGCTTCTTCACTCGCAGGGAGAGCAGTGTTATTGTTGTTGATAGGCGCTTCGATTTCTGTACTTTCCCTCTCTTTTTCTCGATTCATATCTGTAATTGCCAAATCTGATTCGTGTATTTTTAGACTATCTGGCAGTCCATTCAACCAAAACAAATAAATGTCATCATCACCATTGCCTTTGCGCGAAGAAGTAAACAAGCCTCTGTTATCATCACGATCGATAAAGATGGAAATATCATCAGCGGAACTGTTGATGGGTTGACCCACATTAACGGGCTGGATCCATTCCTCGGAGCCGGGCTGGCGTCGGGAGAAGAAAATATCAAAACCTCCGTAGCCCACATGGCCTTTGGAACAAAAGTAAAGTTTTCCATCTTGATGAAAATAGGGAAAGCCCTCATTGCTGGAGGTGTTGATGCTTGAGCCGAGGTTTACCGGCCGGCCCCAGGTACCATCTTTCTTGAGCATGGAAACGTAAAGATCTGTTCCACCTTGTCCGCCGGGTTTGTCCGACACAAAAAACAATTGTTTTCCATCTGGTGAGATGCTGGGATGCATGTAGTTGTAAGCGAGTTTGCAGAAAGCGATTTCCTTGACGTTTTTCCATTTTTTACCACCATTGCTTGACTCTGCCTGAAACAACTGCATGGTAAAAGCATTTTTGCGATTGGTGACATTGCTATTTTTGGAAAACACGGCTTTGGTGGAGTCTGAGGTAAAGGAAATGTTGGCAGTATTTTTATTCAACTCATTGAGTTTGCTGGAATACTTTTTGGGCTTTTTAAATTGAGCATGCGCCTGTTCTTTGCTATAATATAGCGTGATAAAGTCTCTTCCAGTGGTTCCAGACTTTTGTTTGAGTAGTTTCGCTCCCATTTTTCGATCGGAGGAAAAAACAATTCCACCATTGAAAAAAACGGGGGCAGAATCATCCGCATCGGAGTTTTGAGAAAATTCGATGACTTCGGCGTGGGCAAAATAGGATTGGATGTCCTTGATTTTTTCGCAGGCCTCGGCCATCATCCTGCCTTTGCCTTTTTCTGGATGGAATTTATGGTATTGCTCAAACCAATATTTGGCTCGATCATATTTTTTGTTACTCATCAGCGTTTCCGCGTAATAATAATAGGTTTGGGTTTTGGCCTTGGGCTTTTTTACGATTTCTTCGTAGAGCTTCTCGGCTTCCTCCATCTGATTGATCATGCGGTAGCAATTGGCCAATTTTGTTTTTTTGGCTAAATTGGCCTTAATGGCTAGCCCCTCTTCGTACAGCGGGATGGCTTGGGAGTAATTTTTGGATTTGTAATGCTTATCCGCTTTTTTAAACTGCTGCTTTTGGGCATTTAACGAAATGCTAAATGTCACTAGCATGCACATAAAAATGATTTTCAAACGTTTCATTTTCAGGCAAAATTTTTTATTTTCCTTTGAACCTGAGGGGATAAGCTCGTAGGAGATGTAGGTTTCAATAGTAGTTTAGGTTTATACCCATTCCTACTCTTTAAAACAAAAATGATGCAAATTCTTTGTTCCTCGCTGTGCGAACGTGCTTCGAAGTCATTTTGCTTGCTGTAAAACTATAGGGAATAAGGTAAATTTAAGCCTTTTTTGGGGAAGAATAACGCAATAAGCCCCCCTCTCTTATCAAAAATACTTCCTAAAATGAAAGCGAAAGCGCATTCATTTCGCAAACGGGTACCCAAGTTGATAGAACGCAAAACATATTGAATTTATTTTTTTTGAATATATACTCAAACACGAAACGACCATGGTATTACTCAGTCTTCATACCACACAGATACAGGATCAAAATATCATGGGAGTCTTTCGGCCTAGTTAGTCAGCCGGATTTGACGTAGCTAGGTAGAAAGGTAGCAATTACAAATGTGCGGAAGATTTGTCGCAATTGAATTGCTGCACAAAAATTTAAACATATGCAAAAATTAAACTTATTGCTGATCTGCTGTACCTTCTTGTTGGCACTACCAAAAGGACAAAGTCAAATTTCGGAAGACCTAAAATCAATGAGCCTTGGGGTCAACAACGCCCTGGTACTCGAATTGCCAGATGCCAAGGAGAAATTTGTGGAAAAACAGTGGAAAAAGTACATCAAACAATATGATGGAAAAACCAAACGCAATAAGAAAGCCGATGAATACTACACCGAAAATGCAGAAATAGTGGATATCGGAGGTGCCAATCCCGTAGATGTGTATTGTAGAATGGCAGAAAGTGGTTCGGATGTAGATGTCATTTTATGGATTGAAAAAGATGGCGAATTCATTTCCTCGTCTGATCATCCAGAGGAATATACGGAGGCAGAAAAAATACTGATGCGCTTTGCTTTGGACGTCACTCGCGAAAAAATCAAAATCGAAATCAAAGAAGAGGAAAATAAGCTGAAGAAACTCAACAAAAAGCTCAAAAAGCTCGAAAGAGCTAACGCCAACTATCACCGTAGTATTGAAGTGGCCAAGGAAAAAATTCGAAAAAATGAGGCCAATATTGAGCAAAATGAGGTTGATCAAGACGATACGCGGACTTCTATCGAAGCGCAAATGGCCATCTTGGAGGCCGTAAAGAAAAGATTGAGTGATCTTTAGTCCTAACAGTCAATTTTGTATTTTAACGATAGACGTGAATAATGGGGGAGGGAAGCTGCCTCCATTGCTCGTGAATGTTTGCCAAGAGTACCTTTTTCAGCAAAAGAAAAAATAGTCTCTTCCTGCTTGTCTGTTCTCACCGTCGAGTCGATGCCGAATGGCTTTTCGTTCATCAGGATTGGCAATGGCGATGATGATTTGTGGAGCTGGGAGCGTGGCCAAAATACTCTCTGGTTCCAGTAAGTGTTCTCCAATCTGTTTTCCATGTTTTTTGGGATTATTGGTCATCCAGCGGAATGCTACTCCTGCTGCGTGTAGCTTTCGGGCCAGTTGCTTGCCTTTCTTTCCAGCTCCCCAAAGGAGAAGCGGACGCTCTTGACGATAATCTAGCTCCAAAAAATAAGGCAGTTTAAGGTCAAAATATTGCGGTTGAGCGTAGTTTGGATCATTGCGAGAACTTCGTTGGGGATGGTCCCGCCAATGGTGCAAAACGCTTTGAGCGGCTTGTATCTTGAGCCCTTGGCGGTAAAAGCGAAAGCAAAGATCGTAATCTTCGGGATACAGATCCGATTCGAAAGCACCGCAAGCCTCCAAATCCTCGCGCCAGGTCATCCAACAAGGAGAGGCCAGAACGCATTCTTGATAAATGGAGGCATAATGACGCCCTTCTCGGCTCATCTGATTGAGCCATTGTTCGTAACGCAAATAACCATTCCCTAGCTGGCCATCCGAAAAATAGCGGACCAATCCCGTTGCAACCACTCCTTTTCCTTGCTTGAGCAGAATGCGTTTTAATTGGGCAAGTTTATCTGCGGCCATCAGGTCATCGGCATCCATTCGGCTAATCAATTGGCCCCTACATTTGGCAAATGCCAAGCGTAGAGCGGGAATAATGCCTTTCTCTTCAGTACGAAAACAACGAATGCGAACATCTTTTTGAGCTGCGGCGTTCAAGATAATAGAGCTGTCATCTAAAGATTGGTCATCAACAGCAATCAATTCCCAGTTGATCTCACTTTGGGAGCGAATGGAATCGAGGCAAGCTGATAAATGAGGACCCGCATTGTAGACGGGCATTAAAATGCTGATTAGTAGTGGTTTATCCATTAGAAGCGCCGCTTAAATCTTGGTGAAAAGGTCAGACCATTCGCCAAAGCTAAAAAAGAACGCAAAGATTGGCAAAACTGTATCATACATCTCTGAGTTTTCTTTTGTTTATCAAACTAAAACAGCTATCTTTGCAGCGATTTTTACGAAATGAATTAGAATCAAACAATCTTATACAAAATAAATTATGGCAAATATTGGTCAAGTCAAGCAGGTAATCGGACCCGTCGTCGACGTGAGCTTTTCCGGTGCTGATGCTAAGTTACCCGAAATTTTGAATGCCCTCATCATCAAGAGAGAAAGTGGGGAAGATCTCGTTCTCGAGTGTCAAAGACACCTTGGAGAAGATAGTGTTCGTACCATCGCAATGGATTCTACCGACGGTTTGATTCGAGGAATGGAAGTATTGGATACCGGACAACCAATTGCCATGCCCGTTGGAGATGAGATCAAAGGTCGTCTTTTCAATGTCGTAGGAGAAGCAATTGATGGAATTGGTCCCGTCGAGAAAAAAGAAAATGCTTATCCTATTCACCGGAAGCCCCCTGCTTACGAGGATCTTTCGGTTGAAACGGAAATTTTGTATACCGGAATTAAAGTGATCGATTTGATTGAGCCTTATCCAAAAGGTGGAAAAATTGGATTGTTTGGTGGTGCAGGGGTAGGAAAAACGGTATTGATCATGGAATTGATTAACAATATTGCCAAAGGATACGAGGGAATCTCGGTATTTGCGGGCGTTGGAGAACGAACTCGTGAAGGAAATGATTTGTTGCGAGAGATGATCGAATCCAACGTAATCAAGTATGGAGAAGAATTCAAGCACAGTATGGAAGAAGGGGGCTGGGATTTATCTAAAGTAGATAAAACCGCATTGAGTACTTCTCAAGCAACCCTAGTGTTTGGTCAGATGAACGAACCTCCCGGTGCCCGTGCTAGGGTAGCCCTATCGGGATTAACCGTTGCAGAATACTTTCGTGATGGGGATCTAAACGATCCAACTGGAGGTAGAGATATCTTGTTCTTTATCGACAATATCTTCCGATTTACTCAGGCTGGTTCTGAGGTATCGGCTTTGCTCGGACGGATGCCTTCTGCGGTAGGATATCAGCCAACGCTGGCTACCGAAATGGGTTTGATGCAAGAGCGCATTACTTCTACCAAGCGAGGATCCATTACTTCGGTACAGGCCGTTTATGTACCTGCGGATGATTTGACAGACCCCGCTCCGGCAACGACCTTCGCTCACTTGGATGCAACAACCGTATTGAATCGTAAAATTGCTTCTTTGGGAATCTATCCCGCGGTGGATCCATTGGATTCTACTTCTCGAATTCTCGATCCAAAAATCATCGGTGACGATCATTACAACACTGCTGAGTCTGTTAAAAATATCCTACAACGCTACAACGAGCTACAAGATATCATTGCAATTCTTGGGATGGAAGAATTGTCAGAGGAGGACAAGCAAGTCGTACACCGCGCTCGTCGAGTACAACGCTTCCTCTCTCAGCCTTTCCACGTGGCAGAACAGTTTACCGGTTTGCAGGGTGTGTTGGTACCCATCGATGAAACCATCCGTGGATTTAAAATGATTATCAACGGAGAAGTAGATGAGTATCCTGAAGCCGCTTTCAACCTCAAAGGAACGATTGACGATGTCATTGAAGCCGGTAAGAAAATGTTGGCCGAGGTTGAGAATTAACATGGACCAAAAATTAATTTAAGATTTAGTTGTCAAATATTACTAAATGGATATTACAGTATTAACACCTGAAAAAGAAGTCTTTAAAGGCGCTATCACCTCGGTAAAAGTTCCCGGTGTGGCTGGACAGTTCGAAATCCTAACGAGACACGCACCCGTGGTGTCTGCCCTCGGAGAGGGAGCGGTTCGAATCATCAAGGCCGATGGTCAAAATCTCAATTTTACCATTGAAAAAGGGTTTATTGAGGTATTGAATGACAATGTAAGCCTTCTGGTTCAGGGATTAACCGAATAAAGAATTAAGTCATTTTGTTGTTATGATAAAGGGATGAAAGCAATTTGCTTTTATCCCTTTTTATTGGTAAAACGGTTGGTGTGCTATCATTGTACACCAACCGTTTTCTGATGAAACGCCTGCTCAAGTGATCATTTATTGAACAAACTTTCCGGAATAAACTTGGCGGTTTAGCCCATTCATTTCGACGACTTGGTAGAGGTAAATGCCAGGGGAAAGGGATTCAAAAGACAGTTCTGTGATTTTCCTTTCTCCGGCACTGACTTGTATCTTTTGATCGCTAATCATTTGACCTGCGGCATTGTATACCAAAATTTTAAATTGTGTGTCTTTAGGGCTATCCACTACGAAGGCTTGCCCGTTTGCAGCAGTAAAAGTCCAGATCTGATTTTGGTCTCCTTTGATTTCCAAGCTAACTACTCCGTGATCGGTTTGGCTGCCATCCAAATCTTCTTGCCATAGCTGGAAATAGTGGACACCCGTGGAAAGCCTTGCTATGTGATGTTTATAAATATTTACTTCGCTGCGATTGCCTTTGCCCGCTACTCTGCCAATCTCCCGAAAGGCGAAACCTGGATTTTGATGCTTTAAGATAAAAGCTTTGTGATTGGTCTCTGAGCCCGTACTCCAGGTAACCATTGCTCCCTGTGCTTCATTTTGTTCCACTTTAAAATCCAATAATTCTA
>JBCCSR010000219.1:0-7406 GCA_039199865.1 Bacteroidota bacterium | reverse complement strand
CTAAGGGATAAATCACCTCCTAACAAACCGTATTTTTTCAGATTTAAAGTCAGATTTCCATCAAGGCCTGCAAGGTAATTGGAGGGATCAACTTCTTCGGCTTCCCCGTAGTTTAGTAGTAAATGAGCGGTCGTTAAGTTAAGCAACAGAGCAGACTTGTTCAACTGATCAATAGCCGTCTGAGGAGGCCAAAAGCCCAAATTACTGGGCCCTACTTCGGGAGTGAAAGAAAAAATTGGTGGTTTAGTTGACGTCTCTCCGTACATCCAATCGTCGCTGACGCCGTTGACCGTGTAACCAACCGTTTGGATGGGAGTGCCAGGAGAAAAATTATTTTCAGAAAGCATCAGATCACTAAAAGCAAGAAAGGTCGCATGATCATTGGTGATTTGATCATTGTAGCCCCAGGGGTAAATTAATAGATTTCCATGGGTGTGATAGTTTAAGCAAATTTTGAATTGATGCTGGTTGCAAAAATCTCTGATCGCCTGAGTTTCGGGTTCGGAAAAACCCGCTGTTCCTCGATAGGTATTGGTATTGGGATCGTTGGAAGAACCAATATCATCTGCTGCCCACTGATAATCGTAATTGCGATTGAGATCGACTCCGTATACCTGACCTCCTTCAGCGTATCTATTTTTTCGCCACAGCCCTCCTCCATTGGGATCGGTTTGTTCATTGTAAATATAGCCATCTGGATTGACACAGGGGACAAAATACATTTCCGTATGATCGACCAGGTACTTAATCTCTTCATCCGTTTCATAGTTCTCCAGTAGATACCACATGTAGAACACCAATTGGGACAAACTGTTGGCTTCGCGCGCGTGATGCAAGGCCGTGTAGAGCACTTCGGGCTCATCTTCGTTGACCGTAGGATTATCGGAGATCCGCAACCAATAGATCGGACGATCTTCGTGGGTGACAATATCACCAATAGGTTGTTTGACAGAGATAAGATTGGGATACAAGGCAGCCATTTGATCGAGCGTCACCAATAATTCATCATAAGTTTGATAACCTCCCATCGAGCCGTACTGATAATTGACCGGCGTTGTGTAGTTGTATTGTGGACCTGTTCCCAAACTACCATCACAATTGTCGACATTTCTCACTGCCACTTGGTGCTGATGATGATGCTCATGCCCCTCTAGGTTTTGTTGTACATAGTGCGCCTTGACATCTTCAATCAGAATTTCGTAAGCAATGCCATTGGCTTTTAATAATTCAATTTCTCTTTTTGAATAATCATTGATCAAATGCCTTCCCTTGGCATATTCCCCATGATCTGCTTCGAGTCCAAGCTGAGCAACTCGTTGAATGGTAGTTGTGGTCAAATCGATTTTTACTCTCGAATAAGCAGCAGTTGAAGCTTGAGCAAAAGTTTGTAGGTAACAAATGGTGCAAATAAGGATAAGCAAGATAGGCCTCATACTGGTTTAATCTTGGTTTTTTGAAAAAACTTGTTGGATAGTAATGGTACAGATGCTAGACCATTTCCACTAAATTCTTAAACAAAAAATTTGTCTAGCACTTTGCATTTTAGCCAATTGACTTTAGCATTGGTTGTACCGCTATGACAAATCCAGAATGCCCTCCGGTAAGTTCATCCATAAGATTTGCAGAAGCTCATCCACCCGACTGATTAGATTTTCATGCATAGGAATCATGATCTCTTTACCTTGATACTCCACCATCGCCATTTCTTGCTGAGGAAAGGCTTCAATCCTGGCAATTTGTCCAATCACTCCCAACTGCTCGTCTTGAATCTTATAACCTTTGTATTTTCCAAAAACGAGTCCCTCGTCCCAATCCGCATCTTCACGCAGATCCTCCTTCCGCACAAATAGCTTTTTGGAAGAAAGGCGACTGGCCGTCTCTTTGGAATCCACTTCCTCAAACTTTACAAAAGTATTGTGTTCTAAGCGAATCCACTCCACAAAATAAGGGACTTGCCGGCCACCAAGTTCTAAAAACAAGACTTCAATTTCTTCCAGAGAGCCCATAAAGTGATCCTCTACTGAAAGTTTGAGCTCTCCCTTGACGCCAAAAGCCTTTTTGGTATAACCTATTTGAACTGTATCCATCATTCCTGTACTGACAAAATTGTTTTTAATTGCTGAAAGTTTATATTTGTTAGGCAAGCAAAAATACCAATTCCTATGGAAATGCAACGATCTCCCTTTTCGCTATTTAACTGCCTATGCTTAAGTTTATTAGCCATCCAACCCATAATAGCCCAAGAAGGTAAAGCCATTGACGACGTAAAGTCCGTCCTCCAACAACAGGCCATCGACTGGAATAATGGAAATATTGATGCTTTCATGTCATCTTATTGGAAGTCCGATCAGCTACAATTCATTGGTGCTAGTGGGGTCACTTATGGTTGGCAAAATACCTTGGAGGGCTACAAAAAGCGCTATCCCGATCGCCAAACGATGGGGCAGCTTCATTTTGACATCATCAATGTCGATCAACATAGTCCCAACATCATCAGTCTAGTCGGAAAGTTTAGCTTGAAAAGAGCAATGGGAGATTTGACCGGACATTTTCTTTTGCTCTTTAAAAAGATCGAGGGACAATGGCTCATCATTGCCGATCATACAAGTGCGGAGCAGTAGCTTGTGGGTTAGTTGAAGGACAAGATGCGCTGCTGCAAAATAAAGCCTTTTTCGGCTTTCTCCTCCCAGGGCTGTCCTTCACATTCGACAATACACTGAGTATCTAAAATTCGGATCTTCTTTTCAATGAGTCCTACATTACGAGCGTATTTCTCAACGGACTCCCGCAATTCAATCAGGTTTTCATTGCGAGCATGCGCAATTGTTGTGACCTCACCAAAGCTCATTCCATTCACTGTTTCTTCCAGCCCTACGGTCTCTACTTCGGAAGACCAACCTTTAAATATTTCCAAGGTCTCCCCCTCGATGGTCAAAATATAATCTTTGTCTACAAACTGATTGCCATCCCAACTGGTCCCCTCGCTGAGAGGAAAAACCATTTTGACAAAACGGAAATTCTCTTCCACTCGCTCGGCAGTCGTTCCATTTTGTAAGGCAACCCAAACATCTTTGATTTGCCAGGGATCGGACTCGGTCGCTCTTTCTGAGCGCTCGATTCGATAGTTGGTCCGATTCGCATTGTCGATAAAGGTGTCAACAATTTCTTCCTTGACAAAAAGGTGAACGGTATCAATCAGATCAATATCATAGATTACGGAATCTACCTCATAGATCATGAATTTGCCTACAGCCAAAGGAAAATATTCTGGACTAGTATCTTGCGGTACTTCAGCGATGTTTTGTTTGTCACAAGACCAAATGCACAACAGTAGGCCGATAAACAAAAATGGGAAGGGAAACGAATGTTTCATAAGAGTACTTTAGAAATAGATGATGGTTGCTCGACTGCATTTCAGGTAAACGGGGCAAAGAATAAGCCAAAAAGATAATATATTTTTGACCAAGTCCTTGATCAATGTTCTGATTATTGTAGACCTCCATATATGATGCCTCCTCCGATGACATCATCTCCCTCGTAAAAAACAGCAGATTGTCCAGGGGCGACTCCCTTGACATTGGCATAAAAATCCACCTCAATCATCCCCTCTTTCCCGCCATGCGACAATCGGCTTAAGGTTCCTGGATCATTGTAGCGAATTTGAGTCGTTGCTTCTAATCCTTGTGGAATCTTTTCGTACTTCATCGAATTGATCTGAGCAACCTGCATCCCATTGCGTAGCAGTTCTTCAACTGGTCCTAAAACGACGGTGTTGGTGGCGGGTTGAATCTCCGTTACATACATGGGTTTTCCCAAGGCAATCCCTAGTCCTTTGCGTTGTCCGATTGTGTAGAAAGGATAACCGTTGTGTTGTCCCAGGACCTCTCCTTCTTTATTGAGAAAATTGCCTCCTTTGACACTTTCTTCCAGGCCTTTCACTTGATATTTGAGAAAACTGCGGTAGTCATTATCTGGCACAAAACAGATCTCATAACTCTCCCCCTTTTTAGACAGCTCTTGATAGCCCCAGTCATAGGCCATTTGTCGAACTTCGGGTTTGGTGTAAGGGCCCAAGGGAAACTGACTTCGGTTGAGGCATTCTTGACTTAAGCCCCACAGTACGTAGGATTGATCTTTTCGATCATCCTTACTTTTGGTGATGTATTTTCTGCCTTGGTGGCTGGCGATCTTGGCATAGTGTCCCGTGGCGATAAATTCGCAGTCCAAGGAATCGGCTCGTTTGAGCAAGGAACTCCATTTGATATGGGTATTGCACAAAACACAGGGATTTGGCGTCCGTCCAGCGAGGTATTCATCGACAAAATTGTCAATGACATAGTCTCCAAATTCTTCTCGAATATCAACAATAAAATGATGAAAACCCATGTTAACTGCTACTTGCCGAGCATCATTGATGGAGTCTAAGCTACAACAGCCCGTTTCTTTAGCACTCCCTCCCGAATTGGCGTAATCCCAGGTTTTCATGGTGATACCAATGACCTCATACCCTTCTTCGTGCAACATCATTGCCGCCACTGTACTGTCGATTCCTCCGCTCATCGCTACTAATACTCTACCGTGCTTACTCATTTCTTAAATTTGGATTAAAAATTGATTCATATACCTGCCAGACTTTAGATACTAGTGAAATGCTGAAATTTCAGGATCAATAGCTGTGGTCTAATGTCTAGCAAAAGAATATATTCAGGCAAAAAGCCCAGATTTAAGGAAAATTAGACTTCGCAAAAATACAAAATTTACCTCTTTAAAACTCAATAGATGACTACTCAAAGCCGTTTGATATTGTGTTTAAACATAATAAACGGTAAATTTGATCATTAAAATCACTTAAAATTCAATAATTATGAGACACTACGCAATGGCCATGCTTTTGGTGATATTTGGGGCCTATTCCGGAATTAGCCAAAGCTCAGACGACTTAGGAATTGCGTCCTACTATTCCGACGATTTCCAAGGCCACAAAACAGCAAGCGGTGAAAAATACGATAAAAACGGACTCACTGCTGCCCACAAAGAACTTCCCATTGGTACCATCATTCGCGTAACAAGGCTAGACAATCGGAAATCCGTAAAAGTACGGGTCAACGATCGAGGGCCTTACATCAAAGGACGCATTGTAGAAGTTTCCAAAAAGGCCGCCGAACGCCTGGATCTCATTAATGATGGCATTGCGAAAGTACGAGTTGAAGTATTACGCAATGTTAGTTCCGTTGAAGAAACCTCTGTGGCAACGACGAACTCCACGCCACCGCCACCACCTGCTTCAAAACCTAAGGTAGTTGAAGAACCTAAGGTCAACAAACGTCCGCAACCAACTGCCATGGAAGAGAAAAGTAAAAATTCCGAACGCTTAACCGTTAAAGAAGCGCCCGTAGAGAAGAAAGCAGCAGTAAAAGAAAGTCCTAAATTGGTGGAGGGGACGCCCAAAGCTGGGCCTTCGAAGGGGGCAGCAATGACCGACGGTGCCCTGGAAGGTAATTTGGTGACTGCCAAAGATTATCGGCCACAGGGCTTGTACAAAATTGAAATATCAAAGCCGAAGAGCTATGGATTTGGCGTTCAGGTCGCCGCGGTGAGCAATCATGCAAGTATGATGCAACAGGTTGCCGAATTGCAAGGCAAATGGTTCAAAAATATCCTGGTCAATATCGAGGAATCCGCAAATGGGAAAACCTATTACAAAATTATCCTCGGTTCTTTCAAAGACCGTACCACTGCCAACAATTACAAAAATCGGCTAAAAGCGAAGAAAAACATCAATGGATTTGTGGTGGACTTAAGTGATTTGGATAAGGATGGCTAAACCTTCGACTATCTATTTTTAGCAAAAATAGTTCATTCCTAGTTGAGCACCTAGTTGGGGTACTTAAGTTCCAATTAGGTGCTCAACAACATAGCTTAGCCCCTCCAGATTTTGGGATTCTTTTTCTTGAAGAAAATAAATCATTTGGGCTTCGCTGTAAAAACGTTCTCGTTCCAGCAACTTCTTTTCAATAAACTGGATCAATTCCTCAGCAGATTTTCCGGCAATCAGTGGACGCTGTTCACTTTGGTGGACCAATCTTTTTTGCAACAACCAAGCAGGAGCTTTCAGATAAATTGTTTTCCCATGCTGATTCATCCAATCCATATTTTGGTAAAAACAGGGGGTTCCTCCTCCGGTTGCCACAATCAACTGTTGGGTTTGTCCAACTGTTCTCAAGGCTTCTGCCTCAATAGTTCTGAAGGCCTCCTCCCCTCCCTCGGCAAAGATAGTGGCAATGCTTTTTCCTTGTGACTGTACGATGTAGTCGTCTAAATCAATAAAAGTCCATCCACCTCGTTCTGACAAATAGCTACCAGAATAAGATTTGCCGCAGCCCATAAATCCCGTAAGAAAAATACGCATATGCAAAGAGTTCAAATGTCCAGAAATAGGGGTTTGTCCAACTTTCGGGAAATGACAAAGGCGGCATTGATCAAACCAACATGGCTATAAGTTTGGGGGAAATTGCCCCACTGACTATAAGTTTTGGCATGAATATCTTCACTCAATAAGCTCAGATGGTTGGCATGATCCAATAAGTTTTCAAAAATTTTGATGGCTTCGTCCAAGCGTCCTACCCGGGCCAAGGCCTCAACGTGCCAAAAGGCACAGACCAGAAAAGTAGATTCTGGTTCCCCAAAATCGTCAATATGCTTGTAACGGAAAAAGAGGCCTTCTTCGCTTTTCAACTCAGCTTCTAACACGGCAAGATGTTGCTGGGCTTTTTTACTTTTGGCGTCCAGATAACCCATGTTGATCAGTTGCAACAAACTGGCGTCCAGATTAGAGGATCCCACAGCTTGGGTGTACACGCCTCGTTCCCGATCATAACAAGATTCGATCATTTCAGAAGAAGCCTTGATCATGCGTTCAGCCAAATCCTCCATCTCTTTATTCTTCAATTTTCTGGCAATTTTATGCGCCGCCTGGCTGCCAGCCCAATGAAAGAGAAAGGTGTAGCAATGCAATTGAGAAATACCCCTAAACTCCCATAACCCGTTATCCGGTTCCTCCATTGTTTCTTCAATCATTTTCAAACAATGCATGGCCAGATGACTCAAAGTAGTGTCATCTAATGGAGTCGCCAAACGTTCATCCGAAAAGAGGGGAAGTAAAGTGACCAACACTTGCCCATAAACATCGTTTTGAATGTGCTCATAGGCTTGATTGCCAACTCTAACTGGCCGCTCCCCCATGTAACCCGCCAAAGGCAAAATCTTTTCGACCGGATCTTGGTCAATGGTAATTGGATAAAAGGGATGGAAGCGTTGATCCTCTCCCAAAGCATTAAACGATTTGAGTCATTTTGGCATTCTAGAAAAATATGCCAGCTTTATCGAAAATATAGCTTTGGGAGAGG
>JBCCSR010000218.1:0-7461 GCA_039199865.1 Bacteroidota bacterium | reverse complement strand
GAACAAATAAGAATTTGTGTATATTGTGATTCTTCAAATCAAAAGACCCGCCCCAAATGTAGAAAAAGCAGCTTTCCAAGAGAAAACACATCTCAAATAGGCTGTGTGCATAACGTAAAAAAGATAATTTTATTCATTTGATAAACCTTAATAAATATGGCAAATTTAATGGACCTCTTACAGGGTCAACTCACCGAAGGATTAGTCGATCAACTTAGCCAACAGCTAGGTGGTGTCGATAAGCAACAAACCGCTTCAGCAGCTTCTGGAATATTATCTACTTTGATGAGTGCAATGGCCAAAAATGCCGCTACCCCTGAAGGAGCCAGCGCCTTAGCCAATGCCTTGGACAACGATCATGATGGCAGTATCCTAGACAATATTGGAGGCATCCTTGGAGGTCAAATGCAGCCACAAAATAACCGCGCCACCAATGGTGCCGGAATTCTCAAACACGTATTGGGAGGTAAGCAGGGAAATGCGGTCGATATGATCAGTAAAATGAGCGGCTTAGACAGTGGAAATACAGGCAACTTAATGTCTATGCTTGCCCCAATGGTCATGGGCATGTTGGGACAGCAAAAGAAAAGTCAGGGACTTGATAGCGGTGGAGTAGCCGATTTTCTCAGCCAATCCGTTCAGTCTGCCACCAATCAACGACAAGAAATGGGCCTGATTGGTAAGTTCCTCGATCAAGATGGCGATGGAAGTGTCATGGATGACATCGCCGGAATGGGAATGAACATCTTGGGCAACTTCTTCAAGAAATAATCTAAACTAACCCGTATTCAACAGCCACCAATTGATGCTTATCGTCGATTGGTGGCTTTCTTTTTGTTGTCATCTCTTTGCCTATCGTTTCTACAATTTTGGTTAAAAATAAGTTGGTCAATTGAATTTACAACCAAATGGTTGTATCTTACAACTATTTGGTTGCAAAAATTAATTATGCCCAACATCCAAACCATCCGTCAATCCTCGCGAAACCTATTCCGAGAACTCGACGTGCTCAAAGGCATCTATCAAAATAGTGGCTTTAGCTACTCTCAGTGCCATCTCCTCTTCGAATTGGATCAGCACAAATTGCTCAACCTCATGGAGCTGTCCCAACTGCTACTCATTGACAAATCCACTGCCAGTAGAGTCATTAAAAAACTCCTCGAACAGGACTACGTCAAAGTAGACACCACTACTGCAGATAAACGACAGAAATTGTATAGCTTAACTGCCAAGGGCAAAAAAGCAGTAGACAACAACAATTGTCTTGCCGACGATCAGGTAGCCGCAGCGTTGAGCCTGCTTTCCCCGGAGGAACAACAAATTGTCGATCAAGGATTGGCACTCTACGGCAAGGCCTTACAAAAAAGTCGACGCCAGGCAGACTTCCACTTTCGTCCGATCCAGAAAAAGGACAACGTGCAAGTCGCTCGAATCATCCGTACGGTCATGACAGAGTTTCAAGCAATTGGGGAAGGCTATTCCATTAACGATCCAGAGGTGGACCAAATGTTTGAGGCCTATCGTGGCCAAAAGGCTTGTTTCTACGTTTTGGAGAAAGAAGGTAAACTTTTAGGCTGTGGAGGCATCAATCAACTACGGGGAGCCAAAGATTCAGTTTGCGAACTGAGAAAGATGTACTTCTATCCGGAGGCAAGGGGGCTCGGCTTGGGGAAAAAGCTATTGCTGCTCTTACTAGACGAAGCAAGAAAAATGGGCTATACCCAGTGCTATCTGGAAACAATTGAGCGCATGTGGCAAGCCAGTCTTCTGTACCAAAAAGTAGGCTTTAAAAAATTGGAATCGCCGATGGGCTCCACTGGACATTGTTCCTGCGATTCCCTGTTTCTTTTGGAATTGTAAACAGGGCATTAAACTATTCCCTGTTTTTTCATCCATTTGAGTCCTTCTCTTTTGGTTAATGCTGGCAATGCGTTATTGTTGATAAAATGAATGACTGCCTCGGGATTGACTTTCGAATAATCACGTAAAGCCCAGCCTGCTCCCTTTTGTAGAAAGAATTCTTTGGAATCGGCTACCCGCAGAATATAATTGAATAAGAGCGTTTCGTCTGTCCCCGATTTGGCATAGCGCTGAAAGATGATGGCCACTCTTTGCAACCAAATATTATTGCTATTCATCCAGGCCTCCGTCCGTGGTCGAGTTTGATGAGGATGGTGCCATAGATGTAGGTATACGAGTTTGGAAATCCAATCGACGGTATCCCACCAGGATTTGAGCAAGACCATTTCTTCTAAAAAATCGATGAAGTCCGCGTCTTGCTTGCGCAATTGTTTTTGGACCATTTCAATGGCCAAATAATGAAGTTCTCGATGATCATCTTTAAAACAAAAACGTACAAAACGCTTCAACTTATCCCCGTTCAATAGACCGTAGGTAGCAAACAATTCTTTGGCCAAAGGCGTCCACACTGGTGCTTTCAATCCATAAAAACCAAACTGATTGCGCAGGTAACGCATTTGCTGTTCAGCTACTTCGGGCTGGCCTGAAGCCTCAAAACGACTCTGGGCCTTTCGTAAATAAGTCCTAGGAGATAGCTGCTGGTTGACTTTTTTCATAACATCAAAAATCAAATCAATAAACAATAAATTAGTCGTCTATCTACCCTACTTTAGGAAGTAAGCGCCCCGTCTTTTTCATGTAGGCTTGATATTCTTCGCCAAATTGGTCGACCATCATATCCTCTTCTCTACCGACCCGCAAGCAATAGAGCAGTCCAAAAAAGACCAAACCAGATAAACCTCCAATATAGTTGTGCAACAACAAGGCTTGAATCAAGCACCAAATCCAAATCGAAGTATACATGGGATGACGAACGTATTGATACACCCCACGTGTTACCAGGCTATGACCAGACCTTACTTCGAGAGAAGGCGACCAGTTCAATCCCAGATCATTGTGAGAACGGTAAAACAGCCATAGCGCCAGAGGAATCATGACAAGCCCCAGGATACTCACCCACGAGGGAAGCTGGTAATCCGCAAATTCAAATAGAGGAGTAAATACATACAGTAAAGGCAAAATCATCATCCCCAAAAATGCCCCTGCCAACAAGATATTTTCTAATCCTGCTTTTTTACCACCAATGATCTCATTTTTCTTCTGCCGCTTTTCGTGTGGATAACGAATGACGCCGGTCATTACAAAGAAGATCATAAAGATTATTTTTAAAGTAAAGGTATCCATAATTTATTTTTTTTGAGTGATCCATCCTCCCCAAATCGCCATTTGAAAAAATCGAATGGGAGGGACAAACCCTGCCTCTACCAATAATTCCGTTAGCCGGTTTTCGGAGACATACTGAATATTGTTGTAAATGTGATCGATTCTTTCGTTGACTCGTTCTGGATCTAAGTCCGGAGGCAATAATGTTCTGAGTACTTGTAAATTGAGTTGTACTTCTTGAGAACTGCCAAAAATGCCTGCCATTACGAAAGGAGCTCCACTAGACAGACGTTCTGAAATATCTTGGAGTAAGGTGAGCTTTGTTCCATCATCAGGAAGAAAATGGCTGACCAGCAATAGGGTAGCCGCTTGGAAGACATCCGACTGTGGCAAATCACTAACGTACGCTTCGAGCAACTTGACATTGGAAAAAGAAGCTAATTTCTCGCGGGCTTGTTCGAGCATCTCAGGAGAGGGATCCACTCCTGTGAAGTGCCAATGCTGTTTCATCTTGGCTAGTGGAAGGAGCTCTTTTCCCGTACCACAACCCGCAACCAACACTTTGTTTTCATCAGCAGACATTTTGCTAGACAACAAGTCGGGTAAGGAATGAAGCAGGGAATCATAAGCGGGAATCCAGCTCTTGGTAAACTGATCGTATTTTTGGGCACGCTCTCCTTCGAATATACCGTGATCTTTCATATGGTTTTATTTAAGTTTTAGGGGGATGTATCAATTGAGTACTTGTATTTGTTGGCGACTGACTCCTTTTCGGAGCAGGGCCTTTGTAGATTGTTGAATCCACAATTTTCCATCCATGTGCACGTTGTTGCATGGCCCACATCTTAGCGTACAAACCATCTTTTGTCAACAAACCTGAATGCTGCCCCGCTTCAACAATGCTGCCCTCTTTGAGTACCAGAATGCGATCTGCCTGTTGAATGGTAGACAATTTATGGGCAATAACAATCACTGTTTTATTTTTGACCAAAGCCTGGATGGCCTTCTGAATATAGATCTCATTTTCGGGATCCAGACTTGCCGTAGCTTCGTCCAGCAATACGATGGGCGCATCTTTTAACAAAGCACGTGCGATACTGATGCGTTGTTTTTGTCCTCCCGACAATTGACTTCCCCCCTCTCCTACTCTAGTTTGTAGTCCATCCGGTAATACTTCCACAAATTCCATGACTTGAGCTTGCCGTGCGGCTTCCAGTACTTGTGATTCGTTGGCTTGAGGATTGCCTATCTGGATGTTTTGATAAATGCTATCGTCAAAAAGATAAACTTCTTGAAAGACTTCACTAATCAGGGCATAAACGGTTTGTGGGGCCATCTCTCGAATATCGATACCGCCGATAGCAATACTTCCCTGTGAGATATCCCAAAAGCGAGCAATTAAAGCGGTGATCGTGGTTTTTCCCGATCCCGATGCCCCAACCAACGCGGTCATCGTTGCAGCGGGGGCCGTAAAACTGATGCCATCCAATACTTTTTTACCCTCCAAGTAACTAAAATGAACGTCCTTAAAAACAATACTATAATCCTGAGGCCGGAGGTCCTGACCGATGCTTTGCTCTTTGGCTTCCAGGACAGTAATGATCCGATTGAGACTGATATTCATATAACTCAACACGGGATTTTCTACCATCAAAATCTTTAGTGGTTCGTACAGTCGGTAACCAACAATCAAAAAAGCAATCAAAATGGGAATGGTCAAACTTCCCTCGACCATAAAATAAAGCGCCAGCCAAATCATGAGAATGAAAAACAATTCGAAAATTACCCCAATCATCAAGATAACTGGTCCGGGAATAGCCTCGACCTTAATGCTTTCCCGACGCAAATCCGTCAAGGCCTGATCCAACGAAGTGAAGCGAGTCCCCGTCATTCCGTAAGAACGAATGTGCTGAATGCCTTGGACGTATTCCAAAAAGCGGGCTCCGGTCTGGTTGCGAGCAATAATGTGTTTTGCTCCCAGTCGGCTGATCAACCAACGGCTCAATTGAATAAGCGGCAAGGCCAGTGCAATGGCAATTAATAGCGTGAGAGTAAGTCGCCAATCCAAGTAAAACAAAAAGCAGGATAAAATAGATACCCCAAAGATCGCATTCGCAATATTGGGAACGCTATGCCCAAAAATATTTTCAAAGTTGGTCACATCTTGTAAAACAATGGCGGCTAAATCCCCCGGATCGCGACTTTTGTAATACCCCAAAGACAAACGTTGTAACTTATTGCCCAAAGCCAAGCGAAGTTTTCGACTGATCTCAGTAGTCGCGAAATTGGAGGCCAGCATCGCTCGATTGGCAATGAACAATTGGGCAAAAAACAGGATCAACATCAGGCCAATCGTCCATTTGATTTTTTGTACGTCTGGCTCCGTTCGAAACAGTTCCCAAATGATCACCAACAAAATTCCACTGGGTACTGCCAGACAAAAGCCATGCAACCACTCCCAAAAGAACGCTTGTTTCATTCCCTTTGGATCATATCGAAATGCGTACAGAAGGTTTTTAATCATAACAGTACTATTTAGCTCAAATGGCAAATTCTTTGGCGCGCGTATGGGCATTCCACATTTGTGCGTACAATCCCGCCCTTTCCAGCAGTTCCAAATGTTGACCGGCATCTACAATTTTTCCATTTTCAAATACAATGATCTGGTTGGCATCGGTGATCGTACTCAAACGATGGGCAATGATGACGACCGTTTTGTTTTGAATCAAATGCCCCACTGCCTGCTGAATCAGGTATTCATTTTCGGGATCACTAAAAGCGGTAGCTTCATCCAAAACCAAGATGGGGGCATCTTTGAGGATGGCTCTGGCCAGCTGGATTCGCTGCTGCTCTCCACCACTCAAATAGACCCCTCTTGAACCAAAATACGTTTGGTAGCCCTGGGGCAATTCAAGGATGAACTGATGACATTGGGCCGCTTTGGCCGCAGCGATGACCTGGGCTTTCGACCGTTCCATTCCCATGCGGATATTTTCGAAGATTGTTTCCTGAAACATAAAACTATCCTGAAAAACAAAAGAGACTTGCTCCAGCAAGGTTGCTGTTGATAACGTTTGAATATCGACACCTCCAATTCGAATACTGCCCTCCCGAAGTTTCCAGAAGCAAGCAAGCAATTGAGCGGCCGTAGATTTTCCCGCTCCAGATGGTCCAACAAAAGCAGTGATGCTCCCTTCTGGAAGATGGAAAGAGACCTCATCTAACACTTTAATTTCATCGCGGTAGGAAAAATTGACTCGATCAAATTCGATGTCATAATGCTGGGGAAATTTGGCCTTTCCTTCCTCTTCGTCTGGGCCCCGTAAAATGGCATCCATCCGCTGGACACCCCGATTGATGAGCATGATCTGCATCCCCATATTGGAAAGGGCAAATAATGGCTTGATGTATCCAACCCCCAGGATCAGAAACAGAATGAGCACGGATAGTGTCATTCCATCATTCAGATACAAATAAGTACCAAGCAGCAAGATGGGAAGGCTGGCATTGCTCATAAAACTCATAAAGACGGCAAAAGGAGGAGCACTTCTCCGAGTCCATTCTTTATAGAAATGAGTAAACTCATTAACCGAGTTACTGTATTTATGAAAATTATCCGCAGTTTGGCCAAAAATTTTCATGACGGGCATGGCACTCACAAATTCCACGATGCCTCCATTCATATCCTCCTGGGCCTGATGGTATTTGCGCATCATCTTCTTAGTATCTTCAGAACTAAAAATAGCTGGTATCCAGATAGCCAAAACCAGGAGAGGGATAAAACTGATCGCTGCCAAACGCCAATCTACAAAAAATAAGTAGACGATGGTAAGTACGGGTAGACTGATTCCTTTTACAAAATCGGGAATTTGATGCGCCAAGAAGCCTTCAATGCGTTCAATGTCATCTGCCACAATTTTCTTTAAAGCACCAGACTGAAAATTTTGCACAAAGCCAAGAGGCAATTGCCCTAATTTGACCACCGTCTGCTTCCTCAATTCATACAGAATGTTGAAGGCGGCTACGTGAGATGCCATTCCCGAAATATAAAGAAAAACATAACTCAACCCTCCACCAAGAAAAGCCCAAAACAAATACTGCTTCAGCTGTGCAGCGTCGATTGGAGGCTGTACCAGTTGTTGGATGATGTAGTAAATCAAAATGTATGGTACCAAAGCCATAGCGGCATGTGAGATGGCAAAGAATCCCGACAAAAATAGATAGGATCTGCGCCTGCCAGCAATTTGTAGAAGACGGGCAATACCGTTTTGGGGTTGG
>JBCCSR010000217.1:0-7472 GCA_039199865.1 Bacteroidota bacterium | reverse complement strand
TGAATCTGCTGTTCAATCAACATGCCCTGCATCTCCAGACGCTGATCGATGTATGTTTTTTGTTGTAAAATTTGCTCCAGATGATGATGAAGCAAAGTGTTGGCTCGATCTTTCGCCAAGACCTGATCATTGCTCATGATATTTAAATAAATGGACATCCCAGCCCCAAAGGAAATGAGGATGATCAACATAGCAGTGATCGATTCTACGATGGAACTTGCGGGTAGGCGTTGTCGCCAAAGTTGCTTTATCTTTTTCATTCAATCCATTTGGCAATTTCCTGGGTCTTTCCTTGTTTGGTGGACTGTGGACCGACAAAATGCTTGGGCAGTCGACTCCGATCGATCACGGCATTGAGCAAATGATTGTCGTAGGTTCCTCCACCGGCTCTGAGAAAAAATTGTTTACAACTTACATTTCCATAAACCGTACCAGCCAGTTCCAATACCCCGCTGGCATAGACTTGTCCCGTAATTTTGGCACCCTGTTGAATCTGGATTTTGGCACCCTGCCGGAAATATTTTGCTTCGTAACTAAACACCATTCCCTCCACTCGACTCTGCTCCCCAATCGTCAAACGAGTGATCTGCGCTTCGCTTTGCCGTAAGGTGCCTGCTACACTGGGGTAGGTCAATTGACAATTGGCTTCCACGTGCAAGTGATCAAAGGCAAAGGCTTGTAGACTTCCGCTAAATCCACTTTGAATAATGATGGTCGGGGCACAGAGGAGCAAATCTTCCAATTGTGCCGAGGCCCCTACGTATAAGGTATCAGTCGAATAAACGATTAGATTGCCTTTTAGGCGATGTTGGTCGAGATATAGATTGCCAGATTGAAACAAAAGGGGCTCCTCCCAAAAGGGATGATCGAGTACTTCGGGAAGCATAGTATGGGTTTCCAAACCTTGAAGCTGTTGTAACAAAAAATTGATTTTTTCTTTTTTTAGAACTGGAAGTTGTGATCGACTTTTTTGTTGCACTCCGTAAATCAACTGACTCCCCAGGTATCCTTGCCCTCCGACACTGGCCCTCTTCACACCTGCTTTGGGCAAAAAAGCCTTTCCTTTGATTTGGGTATTTCCCGCCAGGCCAAGTGGTTTGTTTAAATCGACCAAATACAATGCTTCTTCGGGAAAATGTTGATTGGTTTGTCCGAGCAACATCATTTTGCTCAGGGTATCATTGCCATACTGATTTTGTAGGACGGCGCGTACGTAAGCTGCACTAAACAATCCCCAGTCTTTTTTCCCCAACAAGAGCCAATCTTCTCCTTTTCCAAACAAATCGATTAATGCAGGCGAAGCATAGTCATTCTCCCCATCCATCAACAGGGCAATCCCCGACTGAACATTGCGCATTTGTCGCTCTTGATCAAATTGGTCTATTTGTTGCAGTCTTTGCATGTACGATAAACTTACCAACAAACTGCTCATAATCGCGATCAACAAGGCAACGACGATCGCATAAACCAACGCTTTTGCCTCAAGCATGGTACTTTCTTTTTGACAGAAAAAACGGAATTGATAACATAAAAATTAAATTGACTATGAGAAAACTACAGACGATCCGGCTCCAGGCTTTTACCCTCACCGAGTTGATGGTAGTATTGGTCATCATCGGTGTACTAATGCTGATTGCTTTACCCGTATTCGACGATTTATTCGGAGACGCCTATTCGATTGAAGCACAAAATCAATTGAAATATTTACAAAGTAGACAACAAACATTTTACCAAAAACATTTTCGCTACTCCGATCAATTGGCTGAAATTGGTTATACCCCTCCCAAAACCTTGAAGGAAAATGGGGATGCCCGTTACTTTTATGAGATCACCCAAGCTGGAGAAAGTTCCTTTAATGCTCGGGCCACCGCCATTGCCGATTTTGATAATGATGGACAAGTTAATATTTGGGAAATCAATCATGAAGGTACACTCCGCGAGGTCGTTCCCGATTAGTCATCCAAGCAAAGGAATGCCCCAGATGAGTTTACTGACTTTAGTTGTTCCACTACTACCGATCATCTACGAAGACTTTCGGTATCGAGCCATCCATTGGTTTTGGATCGCCTTGCTGTCCATGCTACTCTGTTTGGTTTATCCAATCAATTGGCATTTTACCCTGATCAATATGGGCTTGCTTTGTATTCAAATGTGTGGACTGACCGCTTACTTTTCCTGGAAAAACAAGCAGCTGACCAATATTGTCAATCGTTATATTGGGCTGGGGGATTTGGTGTTTTTTCTTCCGACCTGTGCACTGTTTGCGCCCTTCGCTTTTTTGATGTATTTCATCATTGGTTGCTCCTTTAGTTTACTTTGCTTTTTGTTGTATCGCCAATGGAATCAATCGGTCCAAAATAGTATTCCACTGGCGGGTGGAATGGCCATGGTGTTGATCGCTTTTGTGCTGCTCGATTTGTTGGCCATTGTAAAAATGAAAGATGATTTGTTTTATTTCCAAATCTTTTTTAGCACATGATACCCGAAACTATTGCTACGGATGTTTTGCAAAACATCAACACCCAACAAGCCTGGCATTACATGATCCTCCCTTATCATCAAGAAGGGCAAATGCTAAAATTGTATGTTTCCAATGAGCAATTCAACGACTATTTGGAGGAGGAGCTAGAAGTACTCTTGGGTTGTGGAATTGATTTGACCCAAGTCAATGGCGAACAGTTGCGCAAAGAAATCGCCAAATATTACCGCAAGCCTAACGATAGCCGTAGCCAAGAGGGCAATAGTCAATTGGAGGTCAACGACTCTCAGCATTTATTGATCCAATTGATTAAAGAGGCCAAATCGCTGGGTAGTAGCGACATTCATTTGGAGCCTTACGAACACAAAGCCCGGGTGAGAATTCGCATCGATGGCAAACTCATTGAACGCTACGAATTGGATAAGGGCGAGTATCCCAGTTTGGTCAATAAAATAAAAATTCGGTCCAATTTGGATATTGCCGAAAAAAGATTGCCCCAAGATGGTCGAATCTTTTTTCAATCGGAAAGCCTGGGACGGATGGATGTTCGGGTCTCCGTATTGCCCACCCTACACGGTGAAAAAATTGTTTTACGAATTCTGGGCAATGATGCTGGACAAATCCAACTGGAAAGTCTAGGATTTTCTCAACAAAACATTCAACATTACCTTGAAGGGATAATACAACCTAACGGAATGGTCCTGATTAGCGGTCCGACGGGTTCGGGCAAAACCACTACCCTGTACGCCACCCTACAAATGCTCAACGAAAGTGTACGAAATATTTTAACCATCGAAGATCCCATTGAGTATACTTTAGAAGGCATCAATCAAGTTCAGCTTCGAGAAAATATTGGCTTGGATTTTCCTTCTGCGATGCGGACATTTTTACGCCAAGATCCCGACGTCATTATGGTCGGTGAAATCCGAGATCAAGCAACGGCGGCCATGGCAATCAGGGCTTCACTCACGGGGCACCTGGTGCTTTCTACCATTCATACCAATTCAGCTTGGGGAATTGTCGCTCGATTGATTGACATGGGCATTCCTGCGTATTTACTCGCAGATACGCTCAACACTGCGGTGGCCCAAAGACTGCTCCGAGTGTTGTGTGAAGATTGCAAAACGGCAGTACCTTTTGACCCCCAAAGTCTACCCAGGGGATATTCCGTTCCTCATCACATCTCCCAACAGTTTTCAGCGACGGGATGTGAATCTTGTTATTACACGGGCTATCGGGGTCGAACGGCCATTTACGAAGTCATTCCCATTGATATGGAACTCGCCAATCAGATCAAAAACAGCGAATTAAACGTCAATGATCTGCTGAAAGCCAAACAAATTGGTAATCTAGCGGATCAGGCTTTTGCTTTATTGGCCAGCGGAAAAACCTCGGCAGAAGAAATCTATTCTATCTTACTGAGTAGCTAGGCCGCATCCAAGTCATACCGCAAAACATCCAAATGGCCAATCAACAACGAGTCCATGACCATGTGGTTTGCTCCTACGGGTCAATAAATGTTAAAATTTTAGCAATCCCTCTTTTGGCTTCTTTTTTGCAAAAAGATACCTGAATATAAAACACAACAATTGTGCTTCGACGAATACTACTGTTGATGGTACTATGCCAATTGTGTGTGACGCTTATGAAAGCTCAGACACCTCCCAATCATCCCCGGTTTAGCACGCTGGAAGATGCCCTAGCCCGCTATGCGCTGGAACATAAAAAAATAGACAAGCTCATCGACATTTCTATCACGGGGACCATCCAAGAATTTGCCATCGCTTTTTCGAAAGAAACCAAACTAAATCTGACCATCGATCCTTCGATCAATCAAAAGGTGGTGACCAATTTTGCGGAAACCAAACCGCGTGATATTCTGCTGCACTTGTGTAAATTCTACGATCTCGATTTAACCTTTTCCGGCTCTATCATTTCACTTATTCCTTACGATACCCCCAGGGAGGCTCCCAAGGAACGGTTGATCGATATTACGTACAACAATTACAATGACAAAATACAACTGAATTTAAAAAACGACAGCCTGGATCTGGTTTTGAAAAAGGTAAGTCAATTGACCAAGAAAAATGTCATTTGCACCAAAGTCATCAGTGCTTTACAAGTGAGTGGCTTTATTGGTCAAACCAGTTTTGAAGATGCCCTGGAGCAATTGGCCAAAAGAAATAATTTACAATTGACCAAAGACAATAAAGGCTATTATATTTTTGATGCCAATACTCCAAGTGAAACTGCAGTTGATCCAGGAGGAAGTGGAGGAAAAGGTAGTACGCGTACTGCAAGGAGAGGACGCAGCAAGAGCAAAAAGAACAACAAAAATAATAGCAACAACAAAAATCTAGTTGTTAAAAGCAGTTCGGATAGTCTGGGACAAAAGTTATTGAGTATCGATGCGGACAACGTTCCGCTATCAGAAGTCCTACAAGCCGTATCCACAGCGTCTGAAAAAAATTACTTCTTATTTGCGGAGCCAAAAGGGCCTGTTTCTCTGAAGTTAGATGGAGTGGGGTATGAAGATTTCCTCTCCAACCTACTACAAGGCGCACAATATACATACAAAAAAGAAGGCAGTCTGTATTTGATTGGTGAATCCAATGCGGGAGGCCTTAAGGAGACCAAAGTGATTCAATTGCAACATCGATCGGTTAAAGAAATTACCAAGATTTTTCCCAAGGACATTACGGAGGGGCTGGACATCCAAGAATTTATAGAGCTCAACTCTTTGGTCGTCAGCGGGGCAGCGACCAATATTACGGCCTTAGAGGAATTCGTGGGAGACATCGACAAGTCGGTACCAGTCGTCATGATTGAGCTTTTGATCATTAATGTCCAAAACAATAAAGAAACCCGTATTGGTTTTGAAATGGGCCTGGCTGATCAGCCTACAATTTCGGGTGGACGGATTTTTCCGGAAGCCAATTTTTCATTCAGTGCCAAGGCCATCAACAAACTCTTGGGGGTATTGGCTGGCAATGGCATTGTTAATTTGGGACAAGTCAGTCCCAACTTCTATGCGACCTTACAAGCAGTTGAAGACAATGGATACGTCAGTATTCACTCCAAGCCACGGCTTTCGACTCTCAACGGTCAGGAAGCCACTTTTTCTCTGGGGGAAACCCGTTATTACCTCAATCAGCGAACCACTTTACAGGGCAATCAAAATCCCATTTCGCTCCAAGATCGGATCTTTGAAGCAGTCAATGCAGATTTTTCGATTCGCATCAATCCCATTGTTTCTGGCGACGAATACGTTACCTTGGAAATCGAGGTTAATCAATCGGACTTTATTGGACAATTGCAAACCGATGCCCCTCCCCCACAAGTCAACCGAACCTTCAATTCCAACATTCGGATCCTAAACGAAGAGATGATTGTCTTGGGTGGTTTGGAAAACAAGGAAGTAAGCGACAATGGTCGGGGTGTTCCTTTTTTGGCACGCATTCCCATTATCAAATGGTTTTTTAGCAGTCGAAGAAAAGCGAAAAGTAAATCGAAATTATTGATTTTTGTTAAGCCGACAGTTATTTATTAATTCCCTTTATTGAGGCTCATTTTCTATCTATCATTGATCTCCATACAGCCTATGTTTGACCATTTCAAAAATAAGATCCTTCATCCACGACAGTTTACGGGGGTAGAAGTTTGTCTACAGGGAGATCAGCTATGCTATCACTTTGTCATTTTAAAAAAACAGAAAGGAGACATTCAGATTCAACAAACTGGAAGTGATTTTAACGATTTCGCTACGCTCCAAAAACAACTTCCAAAAGAAGTTCCCATTCATCTCTGCCTGAGTGGTCGGGGCATCTTGCACAAACTCATTTCGGGAACGGGCGAAACGCCCCCACAGTTATTCAAGCAAGTGTTGCCCAATGCCAATTTTAAGCAATTTCACCTACAGCAAATCCCTGGCGATCAACAAACGATTGTTAGTCTGATTCGACAAGATGTTTTACAACAACATCTTCAACAATTCAAAAGTGCTGGGTTCTGGCCCGTAGATTTGAGTTTAGGCAGCTTTGGCATTCGACAGCTGCGTGCTTTCATTGATACCAGTAAGGGCATTGGGACGACCAATCAGTTCATCGAGTTGGATAACAAGGGCCAGATTCGCCATTTTCATCCTTTGAGTGAGCCAAGACACGAGGAAATTTCAATTGGTGGTGATCGTTTAGCTACTCGCCTTTTGCCAGCCTATACCAGTGCATTAGATGGCTTGATACAAACCGAACAAAGGGGTCCACTTCCCGAACTCAACGACAACAAAACAGAATACTTTCATTTCATTGCTCACCAGAAAATTAAGATTGGGCTCATCGCAGCTGGGTTCATCTTACTATTGACCAACACCTTTTGCTATTATCAGCTAAAAGATCGAAACGGCAATTTACAAACCGATTTATTTTACCAACAAAAGCAGTTGCTCCAATTGGATTCCCTGAAACGAAAACTAAGCCAACAAAAGCATTTTCTCCAACAGAGCAATCTCAATCAATACAGCAATGCTTCCTTCTTTGCCGATCAAATTGGCGCTTCTTTACCCAAAGATTTGCGCTTGACCGAACTGGATATCTTTCCAGTAAAAGAGCAACAACGCAAACAGCCCGATGACCATTGGATGGAATACGAGCATCAAAAAATCAAAGTGAAAGGCCACTGTAAAAGTAGTTTACAATACAATGCCTGGGTTCGTGATTTGCGACAATTGAGCTGGGTACAATCAGTCAAACATTTGAATTATCGAGACATTGACCATCAACTGGGCAGTTTTGAAATGCTGATTAATTTGTCGCCTTCAGATAAGTCTTTGGGTGTCCGTCAAAAGTAATATGAATAGAATCTTCGTAAATTTTCAACAAGGTAATTTTGTCCACTTTTTCCCCTTCTCCTAAATTGAGCATTTGTCCACTTACCGTCACCAAGGCTGCATTGCGACCATTTTTCAACTGTACATTTCCTTTATAAACCAGTTTTG